>JAYSYM010000179.1:0-1907 GCA_043727635.1 Bdellovibrionales bacterium
TGAGGTCGTGCCCAGCGTTGATTTCGAGGCCGAGCGCGCGAGCGCGATAGGCGGTGTCTTTGTACTCCGCGGTGACTTTAGTTTGGAGCGGAGTTCCGAAAGCGTCGGCGTAATCTTCGGTGTAAAGTTCGATGCGGTCGCAGCCGAGTTTTTCGAGGATGGCAAAGTCAGCATCAGAAGTTCCGGGATCAACGAACACTGATGATCGCACTCCCCACTTTTTTAACGACGCTAAAACTTCTGCGAGTTGATTCTGGTTTGCCGAAATATTCCACCCAGCATTGCTCGTGATTGCTTCAGGTGGATCCGGAACTAGCGTGCATTGAGCGGGTCGAACTTCTTCGATCATCTTCATGAAATCGTCTGAAGGATAGCCCTCAACATTTAGTTCAACTGAAATAGATTTTTTAAGCGCGTAAACATCTGACTTGCGAATATGTCGTTCGTCAGGTCGCGGATGAACTGTGATTCCCTGCGCACCAAACTTTATGAGATCAAGACTAACTTGCAAAACATCGGGATTGTTTTTGCCTCGCGAGTTTCGAAGAGTTGCGACTTTGTTTACGTTAACGCTGAGTTTGGTCATTGAGAATGGAGTATCTCAACAAATGGATCGAATCAAGTTCTAAGCAGCCTTTGGAGTAGCTCGAACCTTAGAATCGCGAAGGTTTTTGTAGTACGCCACTACCGGATCGTTCGGATATTTTGTGACTAGAGTATTTAGGACTCGATCGTAACTGCTACTCTCGTGTAATTCGGATGCAACAAGCTCAAGAAGAAGTCCGCTTGATTCTCTTCGTTGCTCTTTTTCTTCACGAGTTAGGTGGCCGTAGAGTTCATAAAGGCGAGTCTTCGCAGCTCGTCCGTCAACAGTTAGCTCGCCGATGATTCGATAGTCAGTGGCTGTTTGGCATTGATCGATGAGTTCTTGAGTGCAAATTGAGCCAATTCCAAAACGCTTAGTTAAACCATCAATGCGAGATGCTAAGTTCACCGCGTCTGATACAACTGAGATCGCCATTCGCTCAGCGTAGCCAACTGGTCCAAGCAGAACTTTCCCGAAATGAAGACCGAGGCCCGCGGCAAGCATTTGTCGTGCACCGCCTGAGCGATTGTTCAAATTGTAGGTGATCAACTGCTGATGGTACTCAGAGGCTGCGCGAACTGCGCTGTCGGAATCTTTAAACAGAACCATCATTCCATCGCCCAAGAATTTGTCGATGATTCCGCCATGCTTCACAAAAATTGGAGCGAGGTTTCCGAAGTATGAGTTTAGGAATGCGATCGCATCCGCTGGCTCCATTTGCTCCGACATCGTCGTGAAACCTCTGATGTCACAGAAGATCACGCACATCTCGAGTTCTTTGCCTTGATCAAGCCGAACCTCAGTTAAGTCTTTACTGCCTATGAGATCGATCATTTCGAAAGGTACGAACTTCTTGTATGACTCAGAAAGTTTTTGGTTGTCCATTGTCAAAGCTAAGTGCCGCCCAACGGTTTCTAAAACTTTAACATCCTCAGCATCGAGCTTGCGATCCGACGACACTGCATCTGCGAGTATTACTCCATAAGACGTTTTGTGTGATGCAATCGGAACACAGACGAACGATCGTGATCCAGACGCCTTTAGAGCGAATTGGCTTTCTTGATTGAGCGTCGAAATATGCTTATTCACATCTTCAATTAAAATCGAACGCTTATTTCGAAAGACATTTGAAACCTTGGTTGGATCATCGGTCTTCAGTTCAATTTCAAACCGAATCTGCGAAAGCATTGACCGAAACGAATTATCTACCAAACAGCCCGCTCTAAAAACTAAAAACTTTTCCGCTTCATCCTTAAGAAGGATTATTGTGCGATCAAACTTAAGTTTGTGAGTTAACTGATCACAAGCTTCCTGCAAAAGC
>JAYSYM010000180.1:0-6001 GCA_043727635.1 Bdellovibrionales bacterium
AAGTCTGAGTAGGAATCAATCGGGACAAGCAGTCATTGAGTACATTCTCGTGCTCATTGTCGTTGTATCGATCCTTCTCGGAGTTATGTGGCAGTTCAACGAAGGCTTCAAAAGTTTTACCAAGTCGTATTTCGGTGATTATATTGCCTGCCTCCTTGAGCTCGGCGAACTTCCAGCACTTGGTGGCCCTAGTTCCGGCCAGTGTAATCATGAAGCTTTCGCTATGGGATCTTCGCCGACTGTTGGTGGTGGTGGTGGTAAAGGTGTCGACGGAAAAGACGGAAAAGATGGTAAGGGCGACAAAAGCCAAACTGCTTCGACGAACGACTCTGCATCGGGGGATTCCGGCGGTGGAAGTTCTGGCTCCGGAGCTGCTGAAAGTTCAGGTAGATTTGGAAGTAATTTCTCTGGTTCAAGCCGAGATGGTCGTCCTGCAATTGTAGTTATTGGAACAGCGAAAGATGACGCTTACACAGGAAGTACTGAGTCCTCGAGCAGCAAGTCAACGAAGTCATCTGGGCCGAGAACTGCGAATGTCGGGCTCGTCGATCAATCAGGTGGTGTCATCGATCCGTTTGAAGAACGTAAGGTAAAAAGTGCACCGGTTTCAATTGCAAAAGACTCTCGTGCTGATCAACTAAGATCTAAAAAACAGCGCGTCGACATCACTCGCAAGGTTGCAGCTGCAGATCTGAAGGATCAAGACACCAGTCTAAGCTTCAGCGACTTTCTCAAGTGGCTACTCATCGCAGCCATTGTCATTGCGATTGTCTTCTTCATCGGTGGCCAAGCACTCCAAGTCGGCAAAAGCTGGGAATAATTACTCCTTCGCTCACGCTTGAACGCTTAGCATTAGCTAAAACTTTTACTATCACTCGGAACATAGATACACACTCCCCCGAATGTTTGCCAGATTGCGGACCTGCTATGTCGAGCTATATCAGGGGGAAGTTTGGATAACATCATCGAGATCAATCGCCGTAGTGTATTCAGCATCGAAGAAGCTCGAGAACTTCTCCCGATCGTCTTTCGCATCACAAAGTTCTATAATCAAAAAGTTGATGAGATTGTTCTTCGTTTAGAGTCGATCCCAGCTAACAACGAAGCGACGATCGCTGCTCTAGAAGAGCAAATCAATACTCACATCGCAGATTGGCAGAACAAGATTCACAAGCTTGGTGTGATGCCGAAAGGTCTTTGGATCGCTGACTTCGACGCAGGCGACGGCTACTTCTGCTGGAAGTTTCCTGAGCGCTCAATTGAGTACTGGCATAAATACGAAGACGGCTACAGCAAGCGAATGCTCGTTTCTGACCGAAACAAGCCTGTTTCTATTCAAGAAAAGCTTAAGCAGAAGCTCTTTAAGGCGCCAACGCTAGCGCCACCGTTGCCACTTCACCCGGTTTAGTCTAGTGTCATCGCCATGTTGATCGGCATGGCGCAAATCAATCCAACTCTCGGCGACTTCGCTGGCAATCGCGAAAAGATTCTTTCTTTCGTCACGCGCGCTCAAGCTCTCAAGTGCGATCTCGTTGTTTTTCCTGAACTTTCATTAATGGGTTATCTCCCGAACGATCTTCTCGAGCGCCCAAGTGTTGTGAAGGCACAGCTTGAGGAGTTTAAGCGCCTCGAAAAATTAATTCCCCCGGGCATTAGCGTTGTTGTTGGTCTCATCACTGACTCAGCTCACAAAGAAGGAAAGCTTTACCATAACTCGGCAGCTTTACTTTCTCGCGGTTCGAAAACAAAATTCTTTCATAAAGAGTTACTCCCAACTTACGACGTCTTTGATGAAGCTCGGCACATCGAGCGTGGCAAAATTCAAAAAGACGGATTCAAAATTGGGAAACATAAGATTTTGATGACGATCTGTGAAGACATCTGGGGTTGGGAGTTGCCATCGCATCCTTCAAACTATCTCGATAATCCATTGAAGGCGATCAAAGGTAAGTACGATCTCGTTATCAACATCAGCGCATCACCCTACGCAAAAAATAAAATGAAGTTGCGTCGAATGGTGGTCGAGAAAACTGCGAAGCATTTCAAATCACCAGTCATGTACGTGAACATGGTTGGCGGGCAAGACGAAATTATTTACGACGGCGCAAGCTTCGTTGTGGATAAAGCCGGAAAAACTCTCGCTTGTGCTAAACGCTTCGAAGAAGACATCGCGCTATTTGATCTTGATACGATGAGCGGCGAGAAGCAAAAAGAGCAATCAAAGCTCGAGCAGCATTTGTATGGGGCCCTGCGACTCGGCCTTCAAGATTACATTTGCAAAACTGGCTTCAAAAAAGTTCATCTTGGTTTGAGCGGCGGAATCGACTCAGCTTTGCTCGCAGCTCTCGCGTGCGATGCGCTAGGTAGCGAAAATGTTTTGGGCGTAACAATGCCTGGTCCATTCAACGCTCCCGAAAGCAAATCGCTCTCTGAAAAGCTCGCAAAAAATTTGAAGATGAAGGTTGTCGACCTTCCAATCTCTGATACCTACGAAGCTTCAATTAAAACGTTACATAAAACTTTTGGTTCTTTCGAATTCGGCCTCACCAACGAAAATATGCAGGCGCGAATTCGTGGAATGTTACTTATGGGCATCGCTAACCGCGACAACAGCATGCTGCTCTCAACTTCAAACAAAAGCGAAGTTGCGACAGGCTACTCGACTTTGTACGGAGACATGTGCGGAGGGCTCGCGCCCCTCGGAGATTTACTAAAAGAAGAAGTTTATTTGTTGTCTCGCTTTGTAAATCGCGATCGCGAAATTATTCCTGTCGCGATCATCGATCGCGCACCTTCGGCAGAGCTCAGGCCTGATCAAAAAGACCAAGACTCTCTTCCTCCTTATCCAATCCTAGATCGCGCCGTCGAATCACTCGTCGAAAATCGAAAACCAGCAAAGAGCGACGTTGAAAAGTGGCTCTTAAAACAAGTTATTCGGAACGAATTCAAACGCTGGCAATCTCCACCAATCTTGCGCGTAAGCGCCCATGCCTTCGGCCGCGGAAGACGAATGCCGATCGCCCACAAAGCTGATTTCTAACAATCGTATGTTCCGGGACAGAAGCAGTCGCGTCGCAAAACTTGGCGCGTGCCAAGCACACAAGCTTGCTTAAGCTAGTAAAAATTTAATCCGCTTTTTCGCGCTGGCGCGAAAGATGTAAACGTCAAAAAAAACTCTAGAGAAATTCCGCGCAGCGCGGAAATAATCTAGAGTTTTGCCGTTGCCGTTGCCGCTGCCGATTAAAGAAGACCCTCAAGCATACCAAGCTGCTTAGGCTGACGTTCGATCTGTGGGAAACGACACTCAAGTTTGCCAGTCAAGCTGATCAAAACTTCCATCGCAGGCACTGAGCCACCAGCACTTAATCGCTCGATCATGCGGGCGAACAAAACTCCGCAGTAAGAAGCATCAGCCTCTGCTCTGTGGAAGTTGCCTGTTCCGGTGATTGATAAGTGTTGAACCAAAGTTCCCAATTTGTAATTTGCGAGACCCGGATAAACTTTGCGAGCCATGTTGCAAGTATCGAGAACGATTCCGCGTGGAGCGAAAGTTTCAAATTTTCGAATATCAGAGTTTAAGAACGCGAAATCGAAAGGCGCATTGTGCGCAACGAGCACATCGTCACCGCAGAATTCTGCAAATGGATCTAACACGTCAGTGATTTTTGGCTGACCAACTAACATATCGTTAGTGATGCCGTTAACTCGCGAAGCACCTTCAGGCATTGGGATGCCGGGATTAATTAAAGTTGCGAAAATTGATTCCGGAACGCCGTCGACAAAACGAACGGCACCGATTTCGGCGATTTGATCAACGCCCGCTACTGTTCCTGTCGTCTCTAAGTCGAATGCAATGAAGCTACGCATGATGTTCTTCCCAGTAAGTTAATTACTGATACTCAATAAACTGTTACAATTCAACGAAATGCCCAAACTCATACCAGACAGTAAGTTAATACAGTACCTGCCCGAGGAGAAAGCAGTCGAACTTCGGCCCGAGGCTACTTTCCTTGAACTTGCTTTAAAACACCGCATTCCGATCTCTCATACCTGTGACGGCATGGGCACATGCGGAACATGTCTGATTAGATTCGATCAGGGTGCTGAAAATTTAGAGCCTCGAAACGAAATTGAACAAGAAATGGCGGACATGCGCGACCTACCTGCAAACGAGCGCCTAGCCTGCCAAACAACGTGCTTCGCTCCAGCAACCGTCACCGTCCTAAATACGGACCCCGTCGACGACTGATAGCGAAGCGCTTCAGCGCTTACGCCGAAGGCGAAGCCTTGATGCACCATTGCTACCACCTGGTAGCAGCTACCGGATGTAGATGGGGTTGGAGTAGATCCACGAGATCCAGCGTTTGCCATCGGGCAAAGGCAATGTCGGGATCACGCGCACAACGACGCGATAAACTCCCGGCCCGTGTACTTCGTAAGAACTTTCTTGAGAACTCGACGACATGACGTGCTCACCATCTTTAATGAACTGAATTTCGTAAGGAACTTTGGGTACGCCCGGCAAGCGAACCGCAAGATTCATTCCTTTTTCCCAAGAAACCTCAGCTCCCATCGCGTGAGTTTTCTCATCGTCGATTAGTGAGAACGAAAACCCTTTTGGATTTCCGAGTAGATCGAGCGCCATATAAAATTGGCCTACGCTCAACGCTTCCATAATTTTTTGCTGATCCTTAGTTTTATCACCAGTGAGTTCGGAGCGCAGCAAGACGTGATTGGTCACTAAGCTAAACGAAGTTTGATACGAGGGAAATTTAAAATAAAAATCGCCGATTGAACCAGTGCGAGCGGTGGCTTCTGATCCGCTAAATCCTAAAACTTTTTGTGATTGATTCAATTTATTCCAAAGTTGAATTTCGTCGCGCGGTTCAGAGTACAACCGCACGAATGCGAGCTGCGAATTAAACGGGTAAATTAAAACAGACCAAAGAAACGACGGTTTATATTTGAACCACGCTCGCTGGTAAACACTCTTTAAATTGATAACTTCGATTCCGTCTAAGCCAGTCGGGTAGGCGCCCGACCACGAGTAACCAACTTTAAACGGATGCGCTAAAACAATTAAATCCTTCTTCGCGTCATCTCCCGATTGCGAGAGCAAATCAGTTAAACCAATTTGCACTTCGCCCATTGAGCCAATCGAGCTTGGGTTTAGCGAATCGTAATGAATCAAGCGCGAGTCGAGGTAACTGTACTGAGGAGCAACAAACACGAGTGTTTGTCGATGGTAGCCTGCGATATCTCGATTAGTAGATTCAAAACTATTTAAGTCGGTGAGAAATAAAAAATCTAAATCAACTTCTTGAGCGGCATGAATAACTTCGATGGGAGAAGAGCTTCCCAATCCCAAGCTCGTATGGGCGTGAGTGATGCCTCGATAGTCGTAAAAGCCTTGTGCATTCTGCGGTTCAAGTTCGTCTGAGATAATAGAAAAGTGATACTGACTGATCCACAACTCATAAATAAAAAACAGAATTACAAAGGAACTAAGTATTAGGAGCTTTCGCACGTTTTCTCACTTCGATGATCTTAAGTCGTCCAGAGGCATCTCCGGCTACAGCAATCGTGGTAACGACTTCGTAACCTTCATACAACGCCCACTCTGGTAACGGAGTGTCACCTTCGATCAATACGAAAAACCTATCACTGTTTGGATGTGCGGGTGGAAAGAAATCATAGAAATCTTTGCGACTCATGCCCTGCAGCTTAAGAATTTGTCGTTTCAGTCTAAAAGACATCGAAGAGGCGAGCTGATAGGAGTTAGCGTAGAGAGGCTCGAGCTGCTGAGCTTGCGAAACAAAAGCTTCATACTTCCTAAACTCGTTGGTCTTCTTCTTCTCAGGAGGAACAGGGATAAACGGAAGAAACGTTTCAACGACTACAACTGAAAATAAAATTAGCCAAACTGCAATCGTGCGCTTCACCCACGCAGTTTTTTGCATCGTAAAGAAAGCAATCGCCATCACGGCAGGGTAAGCAGCAA
>JAYSYM010000181.1:0-18071 GCA_043727635.1 Bdellovibrionales bacterium
GCGGCGAGAAGTTTTTGAAAATCGAAAAAGAGTTTTTAGAGACGCATGCTGATGAAGTTGATATCAGCGACATCGCTACTATCATTTACACCTCAGGCACAACTGGCCGACCACGCGGAGTGGTTCTTACTCATGCCGCCATCTTAAGTGAAGTAGCTGACTCGTTTCCGCTCCTCGGTGTTACACCTAAAGATCGTTCACTTTGTTTCTTACCGTTTGCGCACATCTTGGGACGAATCGAAATCTGGGGTCATATTTTAATTGGCTACACGATGGGCTACGCAGAAAACATTGATCGCATTAAAGATAATTTGCTCGTCGTTAAGCCGACTTTACTTATCGCAGTGCCAAGAATTTTCGAGAAAATTTATAACGGAATTCTCGCTCAAACTGAGATCAGCTCAATTAAGAAAAAAGTTTTCAGCTGGGCAATAGAAGTTGGCAAAGAAATCAGTCGACACAAAATTGATAAACAACCTGTGCCGCTCGATATTTCGGTTCGCTACCAAGTTGCAAAACGACTGGTCTTCGACAAAATCACTTCACGCCTCGGTGGCAATCTTCGCTTCGCTGTCTGCGGCGGAGCACCACTTAGCCGTCCACTTGCCGAATTTTTCCATGCTGCCGGTGTGTTGATTCTCGAAGGATATGGCTTATCTGAAACAACAGGTGCCGTCGCGGTAAACACTCCGTTCGACTATCGGTTCGGCACAGTCGGCAAAGCGATCGGTGATGTGAAATTCAAAATTGCTGAAGATGGTGAAATTCTAGTACAAAGCCGCAAAGTAATGCGTGAGTATTGGAACGATCCCGAAGCTACAGCACAAACTCTCATCGACGGATGGCTTCATACTGGCGACATGGGCGAATTGAGTGCCGAAGGCTACCTTCGCATTACTGATCGAAAGAAAAATTTGATTAAGACTGCCGGCGGAAAATACATCGCGCCACAAAAGATCGAAGGACTACTCAAAGTAAATCCTTACATCTCGCAGGTTCATATCTATGGCGATCGACAGAAATACGTTGTTGCGCTTGTGACTTTGAACCCTGAATCGATCAAAAAATTCGCTTCTGAAAATGGAGTTGCAGCAAAAGACGTCAATGGCGTTGTTCAACATCCGAAAGTGAAAGACCTCGTTCGCAAAGCTATTGCCGAAGCTAATACGCAGTTAGCGAGCTTCGAGTCGGTAAAGAACTTTGCAATTTTACCTGGGGAATTCACTGTGGAGTCAGGTGAACTGACGCCGTCGCTTAAGATCAAGCGCAAGGTCGTTGAAGAGCGACATAAAAACTTGATCGAGTCTCTCTATAACTAGAAATAGAATCTAAATTGAATCGCTGCTTGGGCCGCACTAAAATTTAAAGTGCGATTCGTCCCATCTTGTTTAACAACCGTTGAATCTTTTGCCACTGCGCCGTTGTAGCCTGTATGCGCAATTTGATGCTTCAATTCAGTCACGAGCAAATAGCGATAGCCTAAATTGGTAAACAGAGTGACGTTGTCCGAGAATACAAACTCGTAACCAATAAAACCTTCGGCGCCAATTGCGTTACCGGTAGCTTTCTCTGCGAAGTTGGTCACTGCAGGATAATCGGTCGGGCCTTGAGGGCCGATTTGATACAGATTCTCCATCGTGACCATTGCATAGCCTGCACTGCCGCCAAAGATAAACGCTGAACTATTAGTTTTCCAAACGACGAATTCAACCGAGGCCTTTGGCATTATCGCTCGAGTATTGGAATTCAAAATGAACAGCAATTGGTCGTTGGCATTCTTGCCTCGAATATCACTCAGCTTCTGCGGCTGAAGATACTCAACTCCAAAACGTAAATTAACTTTCGGAACTGCCACTAAAAATCCGAATTCGCCGCTGTAGTTAAGTCTTACGGCTGTGTCGGTCGTAGTCGCCGAGCCGCTCGAGTCTCCCCATGGCTGTTTCGAAAGCTGAGATGAGCCAATTGTTCCGCCGAAGTAAGTTCCAAAATTTGCAGCCTTTAAATCAAAGACGCGGGCCTGAGCTCGGGCAGAAAAAAAAGCGGTCATCAAAAAGATAACCGAAAAGATTTTCATTACTTCGCTTCCTGAATATCGATCACGAGATTTTCCTTTGCGCTCGCTTTCGCTACCACTGGGCGCTTCATCAAAAACGTGATGTTGGTAGAATTATCGACTGGATCCATTGTGATCTCGGCATCGCGAATCAGCTCGGAATGTTTCACCATCGCCTTAAGATCGGCTTTATCAACTGAAGTTTGTTGAACCTGCGCTAGGTCCAAGATCAAGCGGCGCCCGCCCTCATCGACTGCTAGGTGAAAAAATCCAGGCTCCGACAGCACCGCTCCGTTTTTATCGCCAAACATGATCGTCAGTCGCTCAGATTTATCAGGAACGCTCCCTGTCACTTTTTGAACTTGAAGCAAGCTCAGCGGACTAACATTTTCTGCCTTCGCTTTTCCACCACTGATAGCTACGGGAGCCGCGTTTGCACAAACTCCCATTGAAAAAATGCATGTGAACAAAAGGGTCTTCATCCGTTACCTCGAGATATCATTTTAGCTGGGTAATTCGCGATTACGCAAAAATTTCAGGAACGTCGACTTCCTAGGCACCACCTATTCGTTATCAGCACCGACACCTAGACTTTTCGGCTACTCCAGCGTAACTTGCAGCCAATGCGAAGCATCATCGTTCTTCAAAACTTCTTCTTCACAGCGACAATAACGGTCGCATTTCTATTGGCCGTTCATTCCACACTAATTTGGATTCTCCGCTCAGGAATTTAAGCTATATTTCTGGGATGGCAAATACAGCAAATTCAAATCAGAACCCGTTTTTACAGTCTTCGACGCTTCCTTACGGAGCCTTTCCTTTTGATAAGTTAACTAAAGATCATTTCACTCCAGCGCTCGACCTAGGCATCAAAGAAGCTAAAGACAACCTCGAAAAAATTCGCACTCTTACTTCGACACCGACGTTTGATAATTCAATCTTAGTTTTAGAATCCTGCTCTGAGAGGGTGTCTCTCGTCAGTTCAGTATTTTTTAATTTATTAAGTGCGGAGTCAGACGACGACCTTCAAGCTCTTGCGAAAGAGATTTCACCGAAGCTCGCCGAGTTCTCTAGCGACATCACTCTCGATCCAAAGATTTTCTCAAAAATAAAAGCGGTTTACGATTCTCGTGCACCACTCACGGGAGAAAAACTTCGGTTGGTTGAAAAAACATATAAAGACTTTGTTCGAAACGGCGCTCTTCTGCCCGAAGAGAAAAAAGAGCAGCTGAGAAAGCTCGATCAAGAGCTATCAAAACTTTCTCCTGAGTTTTCGGACAATGTTTTAAAAGCGACTAACGCTTATCAAATGCACATTACCAACAAAGACGAACTTGCCGGCCTTCCCGAAAGCGCTCTAGAAGCAGCAGCTGAGACGGCCAAAGAAGCAAAACTGCAAGGTTGGCTTTTCAACCTTCAGGCTCCGAGCATGGTTCCCTTTATGACTTACGCTGATAATCGTGAGCTTCGTAAAAAACTTTGGTTCGCTAGCTCATCAAAGGCCTACAAAGATCAATTCGATAACAGTGACTTGTGCATTAAGATTGCTCAGCTTCGTCACGAACGTGCTGTTCTACTTGGATACAAATCGCACGCTGATTTCGTTCTCGAAGAGCGCATGGCTGAATCACCCGATAAAGTTTCGGCATTCTTAGAGCGCGTTCTCGATAAATCAATGCCGGCTGCTCGCCGCGATGTTGATCAAGTTGCCCAGCTAAAAAAAGAACTCTCAGGCGACGCAGAACTCATGCCTTGGGATTATTCTTATTATTCTGAAAAATTGAAAATGCGCGATTACGATTTCGATGAAGAAGAGCTTCGACCATTCTTCAAACTCGAAAAAGTAATTGATGGAGTTTTTGAGCACGCACGGCGCTTGTACGGCTTAAAATTTAAAGCTGTGAGCGGCATTCCGACCTATCATAATGAAGTTCGAACTTACGAAGTTGTTGATGAGCAAACCGGAAGGTTTGTCGGACTTTTCTACGCTGATTTCTTTCCGCGCAAAAGTAAGCGCAATGGCGCTTGGATGACTTCTTTCCGCGAACAAGGCACTTGGAACGGACAAGTTGAACGCCCTCACGTGAGCATCGTGTGCAATTTCACCAAGCCTACCGACACGAAGCCTTCACTTTTAACGATGGAAGAAGTACGAACTCTTTTCCATGAATTCGGTCACGCGCTCCACGCCCTGCTAAGCGAGTGCACTTACGTTTCGCTTTCAGGAACAAATGTTTATTGGGACTTCGTTGAATTACCGTCGCAGATTATGGAAAATTGGGCGATGGAGAAAGAGGGCTTAGATCTCTTTGCCGCGCACTACGAAACTGGAGAGAAGATTCCGGTTGAACTCACTGAAAAGATCAAAGCAACTCAGAAGTTTCAAGCCGGTTATTTCTCGATTCGTCAGGTGACTTTCGCAACACTCGATCTTTGCTGGCACTCAGGTGATCCGAGCAAAATCCGAGATGTTTCGGAATTCGAAAACAATGCGACTAAACGAACGCAGATTTTACCTAAGCTCCCTGGCACGAATGCTTCATGCTCGTTCAGCCATATCTTTGCTGGCGGCTACTCGGCTGGCTATTATAGCTACAAGTGGGCTGAGGTGCTTGATGCTGACGCTTTCGACTTGTTTAAGGAAAAAGGTCTCTTTGATCGCACCGTCGCCGACAGCTTCAGAGAGAATATTCTCTCTAAAGGCGGCACCCTCCACCCAATGGAGCTTTACAAGAAGTTCCGCGGGCGCGAGCCAGATCCAGATGCTTTACTTCGAAGAGACGGTTTGATTTAGTGTGAATATGAAGAAGACGTTTAAGCCAAAAAATATCGCGATCATGTACCGACCTGGTCGGGAAGATGCCGTTGCAACAGCCAAGGAACTCGCAAACTGGCTCGTTAAACAGAAGTTTACAGTCTTCAGCGCTCCAAACCAAAAATTGATTCCGGGCACTAGGTCGGTCGATGACAAAAATCTTGCATCGATTGATTGGGTGATTGTCCTTGGTGGCGACGGAACTTACTTAAAAGCCGTTCAGATGCTCGGCGAGCACCAAACTCCAATTCTCGGAGTCAATCTTGGCGGCTTAGGATTTTTAACTGAAACTCGAGTTGCCGATCTAAAAAAAGCGATTCAGCAAACACTGAACAATGAGATGGATTTCCGGCCTCGAGCGATGCTTGATATCCAAGTAAAGCGAAAAGGTAAGATTCGTCATCGCCACGTAGCACTTAACGATGCTGTGTTGGAGCGAGGTTCAAGCACTCACCTCATTAACATCGCAATTTTCTCTCAAAAACATTTAGTCGGTGAACTGAAGGCCGACGCACTCATCGTCGCCAGTCCAACTGGCTCAACCGCCTACAACTTAGCTGCTGGCGGACCTATTTTACATCCTGAAACTCGCGCGATCGTTTGCACACCGGTTTGTCCGCATGCCCTCACTAGCCGACCGTTAATTTTTCCAGATGACCAAGTTCTATCTTTTAAAGTATTAACCAAAGATAAGCCTGGCATCCTCACAGTAGATGGAGTGAACTGCGGCGAGCTTACGACAGAAGACGAAGTAACGATTGTACGCAGCAAGCTTGACCACTTTATTATCAGGCGAAAAGATTCGAATTACTTTCAGCTACTCCGCGAGAAATTGAGCTTCGGCGAACGCGACTAAAAAGATTTGCAGCCCTGGAGAGACATCATGCTTTTGGAACTCAAAGTTTCTAACTTTGCCATCATCGATAACGTTCACCTCAACTTCCAACAGGGTTTAAACATCTTGAGCGGAGAGACTGGTGCGGGTAAATCGATTCTCTTGAAAAGCTTAGGGTTACTCATGGGCGACAAAGCTGCTGCCGAATCGGTTCGTCGTGGTTCAGAATTCGCAGTGATTGAAGGATCTTTTGAACTCTCAAAGCGCCCAGATGTGCAAGGAAGACTTCAGGAGATGGGCATCGAAGTGACTGACGAGCGTCTTGTCGTTCGCAGAATTGTTTCGACTCAGAACAAAAGTCGAATTTATTTAAACGGAAGTCTAAGCACACTCGGCAGTCTTCGCGATGTAGTTGCTCCCTTAGTTGAAGTTACAGGGCAAGCAGTTCCATTGATTGAGATGACTGGCCAACATGAAAACCGCAACCTTTTATCTCGGGCTTATCACTTAGACCTTCTTGATCAGTACACTGGTGTTTGGAAGCAACGCTTGGAGTTTTCGACAAAATATTTGTTGCTTCAAGAGTTACAAAAAGAGATTGAGACCATCGAGCGAGAGACGCGTAATCGTGCCCAGCGCCTCGACTTTCTCATTTATCAGCGAGACGAAATTAAGGCATTGAGCCTTCGGCCGGGTGAAGAAGAAGAAATTGAATCAGAAACAAAGCGCTTGAAGAATGCGTCTCGATTAATTGAATTCGTTGAACAAGCTGAGAATATGCTTTTCGGCGATGACGATTCTGTTACTAGCCGACTCCACTATGTTCTTCAACGCGCAAGCGAGCTTAAGACTTTCGATCCCGAGTTAGCAGCTCGTTTAGAATCACTAAGCCAAGCAAAGACTTTGATTTCTGAAGTAAGCTACGAACTGCGCGACTACGAGAAAAACCTTGAAGCCGATCCTTCGCGCCTTGATGAATTACAAAGTCGCCTCTCAAGCTTACGCCAGCTTCAAAAGAAGTACGGCTCAACGGCGAATGAAATTTTAGAAGCGCTAGCGAAGATTGAAACTGAAATTCATGACTTAGAAAATTCAGATGAGTTGTTAACTGAGAAGCGCGCTCACACTGAAAAGCTTGAGAAAGAACTAAAGAAGATCGCAGACGATATGCATAAACGTCGCAACTCGGGCGCAGATTTATTATCTAAAGGTGTGAACGACGAACTTCGAGACCTCAACATGAAGGGCCTCGATTTCTTAGTTCAGTGCACGCGATTAGAAACTATGAATTCAAACGGTCTAAGCGAGATCGAGTTCATGACAATGGTTGGATCGAAAGACACTCCTCGCCCACTAGCAAAGTTCGCCAGCGGCGGGGAACTGTCGAGAATTTTGCTTTCACTCAAGCAAGTTGTCGGCGCATCTTCGCACCCACGTACTTATCTGTTTGATGAGGTTGATGCCGGAGTGAGCGGACCAACAGCCGAGAAAGTCGGCCGTAAACTCAAGGCTATCGCTAAAGAGCAGCAGGTCATCTGCGTCACTCACCTTCCACAGGTAGCTTCGTTCGGCGACGCTCACTTTTATATTCACAAATCGACATTGAAGAACACAGTCAACACCGAGGTTCTTGAACTCAAGAAACAAGAACGAGTTAAGGAAATTGCTCGCTTAATTTCTGGCGAGAAGATTACCGCTACTTCAGTCGCTCACGCAGAACAGCTACTTAAAGAGAGTTCTCTTCACTAGAGCTACTCCAAATCAAAAAATTTCTGGATCGGTTCACTAACCGCTCGACCAAGATTACCGGCAGTCGATACAGCTTGGAAAGAGTATGTGTGCGCAAGCGAAACTGCCATGGTCGTTTCGTGATTGGTCCTTAGTAAATTATCAGCTTGGGTAATATTAGTCTCTCCCACTTCTACGTCGTGCCATGCGACCTGTGAGGTGGCGGGAACATTTGTTTCCCAGGCGAAACTAACTTGGTTGCCTACAATCGTCGTGATTCTGAAGTTCGTAATAATCGGCTTGGTTGCGTCCAAGCAAGGATTCCATAGTGCCTGAAGCGGAAGCGAATAGTTGCTACGCTTAAGTGGCGACCATCCTCTTGCCAGAAGTTCGTTGTAACCACTTGCTGGTGTCGAGTCCTTCGTATAATCAAAGTACAAATCATTACTTTGTACGCCACAAAGCGGGTCTTGGGATCCATCAGCTGGGACTTTCCTCTTCATGAGCACTAAAGAGATATGATTTCGTGGACCTTGAAAATATTGGATTTCGCTTAAGTACTCAGTGTTGCGACCTAAATAGATTGGCTTTTCTCCGCAACCCATACGGGTTGCATGAAGGCTATCGTTATCGATGATAGTTTCCCAAACACCGTTCTGTTGCATTCGCAGTATTGACCCGTCGTCAGAAAGCGCAGCAATTTGATACATACCCTCTGCTTCGTCCTCCGCTAATCCAATCACTGTTTTGAAGCGCATCGCAAACCACTCAGTCAATACTAAGTCGTCATCGTCTCTAACAGAATCGCCAGACTCTGTGGTAAAGCCTCGATCAAAAGTTCGCGTAGGAACGTTGAGTTGCGATAGGAATATTGTCTGCCACGATTTATATCCAACGTTTAAGTAGTCCCCGACTTTCATGTTCTCTCTGGGTGTTGAAAGATTCTGAGTGGGAGTTATATAGAAGAGCTCGCCGATGAGGCCGATGTTACTTCTCGGATCTGGCTGAGTCCCAAATGGATCGCAAACTATCTTATTAGCCGCGTACATGTTTACGTCGACCGCACTCTTCTGAAGATTCGTCGTTTGTATTTGTGTCGCACTTAGCGACTTTTCAGAATTCGCGGAACATGCGCTTAACACTTGTGAGGTAACCAAAATCGCTATCAACTTGAGACTGAACTTTTGCATATGTAACTCCAACGGTTGTAATTTGAGTATGCAGAAGCAAGTTGCTTGTCACAATCGAGTGACTCAACACGGGATGCTCAATCATGAGAGTTTCCTAACATGTTGAACTCAGCGACAGTGTGAATAATTTGTTTGCCGAAAACTGACTAACTCAGCGACAGAGTAATGAAGCGGCCTTTGCCGCCTTCAAGAACGAAAACTTTAGGCTCATCAAACCATGAGCCTAAGTTAACAGAGCGAACGCTCCCCTCGGAAGCATCTTCGTCTGCATCCACATCGGCTACTCTCAAAACTGGAAACTCATAATCATCACGCACATGAACGTGGCCTGAAATAATTAGATCGAACATCTCTTTGCGAGCCGCTTTGATCGCATGCGTGCGAGTGATTAATCTAATGTCTGCTTCGGGCAAAGATTTCGACGTCGAAGTGTAGTCGCGACTAGCGTGACTTGCGCGCTCGCCGATTTTCGAAACTAAAGCTGAAGGAAGCATATACGCAATGATCTTCATCACTGGCGTGCGAAGCAACCATCGCAAGAACAGATATCCTTTATCGTCAGGATTCATCAAATCCCCGTGTTCAATACGTACCTTTACACCCTGAAGTTCAGTGACGATCGCATCTTCGTGCGTGAAGACGCCAAGTTTCTTCCAAAAATGTTTAAGGTAGAGATCGTGGTTTCCCTCGAAGTAATGAACTTCAACTCCGGCCTTGACGAGATCACTGACGGCATCAACGATCGGCTGGAATCGAGAGACAAAGTACTTATGCTTTCCGATCCAGAGATCGAAAATGTCTCCGACTAAGAATACGTATTGCTGTTGCAGCGGAGCTTGTTCACGGACTGAATGCAAAAAGCGCAACAGTGTTTGGCTGTTGCGCTCGTTCATATCTTTTAAATGAAGGTCAGAGAGGAAGTAAGCCTTCATTCGAACAAATTATAAACCTTGTTCCTCATGGTCCTTGCGGCGCATGTAAGTTGGAACATCAAGGTTACGCTGATCGAATGGTGACTTCACAACTTCGTTTGCAAGTCGGCGAGCCATCTCGAGTGAACCGAGAGCCTGGCCATCAGCTTGAACTTCCATTGAAAGTTGTTCTGGTTGCGGTTGTTTTGCTCGTTGAGCTTGGCTATCGCGGTAAGCGCGAGCTTTCGCTAACAAGATATCGCGCGGAAGCGCCTTTTCAGCCGCCGGCGAAGCATTCATTCCCAAAGAAACTTCAGGAGAAGATTCTGCTAATTCTGCTTCGAAGTATTCCTCTTGAAATTGTGCTGCTTGAAGTAGTGGCTCTGCTGCAATTGGAGCCTGAAGGACAGGCGCTAGATGTTGAGACATTGAAGCGTTCAATTGGCCAACTTGCTGATTTGATTTCATTTGCTGATTCAAAGCTGCAACTTGTTGGTTGTGGTAATCAACCCGAGCTTGTTCGTTTTCACGACCGAAGCCAGTTGCAATTACCGTTACGCGAACTTCATCACCCATTGTTTCATCGATCACTGCGCCGAAGATGATTTCAGCATCTTCATGAGCAGCTTCAGTGATGAGAGTAGAAGCTTCGTTAACTTCATAAAGAGAAAGATCTGGTCCACCAGTGACGTTGATGATGATTCCCGTAGCGCCTTCGATTGAGATGTTCTCAAGAAGTGGCGAAGAGATTGAAGCAGAAGCAGCTTCAACGGCTCTGTTTTCGCCAGAAGCGCGACCGGTTCCCATGATCGCCATGCCTTTAGCAGACATGATCGTGCGAATATCAGCGAAATCGAGGTTGATAAGACCGCGAATATTGATCAAGTCAGAGATACCTTTTACTGCTTGCATCAACACGTCGTCTGCTTTTTTGAATGTCTCTGTTAATGGAGTACGGTCAGAAGAAATCGCGAGTAGTTTTTGGTTTGGGATAACGATGAGTGTATCAACGTTTTCTTTTAAGTCGCTGATGCCGCCGTCAGCGTGCTTCATGCGCTTTTTACCTTCGAACATGAACGGACGAGTCACAACACCGATTGTGAGGATCCCAAGTTCGCGAGCGATTTTCGCTACGATTGGTGCGCCACCTGTGCCAGTTCCGCCGCCCATGCCAGCAGTAACGAAACACATATCAGCACCTTCGAGAGCTTGAACGATATCATTGTAAGATTCGATAGCTGCGCGCTTTCCAATTTCTGGGTTTGCACCAGCACCTAGGCCACGAGTTAACTCGCGTCCAAGTTGGATTTTGTTAACAGCTTTGTGAGCGTTAAGCGCTTGCTTGTCCGTATTTGCAACGATGAATTCAACACCGTTTAAGCCGCCTTCGATCATCGTAGTCACAGCGTTATTACCGCCGCCGCCGATGCCGACAACTTTAATGTTCGCTCCGATATTGATATTTTCTTCTAATTCGAACATATAAAAACCCCCCGCTCAAATCCTTGAGCTTTAAAACTTACGACAGCGCTCCGCTGAACAAATCTTTTACCTTCTGGGCGAAATCCACGAATGCACCTTGGATATCAACCTCGGACGACTGCTGTAGAAACTTTTGTTTTTCTAAATCTAAACCGTACATAAGGAGACCTACTGCAGTTGAACATGCAGGAGATTTCACTACATCAGATAAGCCACCGATTTTCTCTGGCACGCCTCTGCGAACTGGAACATCCATTACGAACTCACCCATTTCGAGTAAGCCCTCTAATTCTGATCCTCCGCCAGTGAGAACAACACCTGAGCCCATGCGGCCGGCTAAACCTGATTTTTCGAATTCTTGATTGATAAGCGCAAGAGTCTCTTCGGCTCTCGGCTCGATCACTTCACACAAATTTCTACGAAGAATTGAACGTGGCTTTCTTCCGCCAACACCTTCAACTTCGATCATTTCGTTTTCGTCGACCAACTCAGTGATCGCGCAGCCATACTTCTTCTTTAGTGCTTCAGCATTGGCTTGCGGAGTACGAAGGCCCATTGCGATGTCTTGCGTGAAGTGGCTGCCACCAACCGGAACTGATCCAGTGTAAGCAACGCTTCCATTTATATAAATGATTACGTCAGATGTTCCGCCGCCGATATCGACAACCGCCACGCCTAACTTTTTCTCGTCTTCTTGTAAGATCGCCATCGCTGAAGCTAATTGTTGAAGGACGATGCCTTTAACTTTTAAGCCAGCTTTCTCTGCGCACTTGATTGCGTTTTGAAGTGCTGTACGACCCGCAGTTACTAAGTGCACGTTTGATTCTAAACGCACACCACTCATACCGATTGGATCGTAGATACCCTCTTGGCCATCAATTTTATAATCACGAGGTAAAACATGAAGAACTTCGCGATCGCCCGGAACCGCGACAGCTTTTGCTGCTTCGATAACGCGATTGATATCTTCTGGTCGAACTTCTTTATTACGAATTGCGATCATGCCCTGAGAATCGAAAGACTTAATGTGAATGCCGCCGACTGACACATAAACCGATTCAATTTTGTATCCAGACATCAACTCAGCTTCTTCACGTGCTTTTTGAATTGCTTCGATCGTCGCTTCGACGTTAACGACTGCACCTTGTCTGATGCCAAGGCTTGGCGCTGTCCCTAATCCGATCACATCAAGCTTCGTCTCTGGAGATCCCGAGCTCATATCAACTTCAACAAGTCCGATGATCACAGAAACTTTTGTAGTTCCGATATCCAGACCTGCGATTATATTAGGCCGCTTATTACTGGTAGATTTCTTTTTAGATGCCGACTGATTCTGGTCAACTGGCGTCATCCCTGATACCCCATTGCTGTTTCGACTCGATCTCGACCAACTGTGGACGAGACTCACCTTGAGTCGTGTTCGCGAATTATTATTGCCGTACTAGAGTCTCGCGAATCTTTAATCTTTTCAAACTTTTGTCTGTTAGACCTGACTAAAGCTTAGGGGTCCTTACGCAGCCTGACAAGCACTTTCTTCGAGAATGAGGCGTCGATCACTCGACCTCGAAGTTGATGAGCTAGTAGATAGTCCAGTACCTGGCTCACTCGTGTGACCTTGGTCTGGATTTTTTCGTTGCCAAGAAGTACGGTCGACTTCATTGGGATGAGAGCAAGAGAAAAGCCATCGTTCGGAGTGTAAGTGATCTCCGCAATGTTCTTTGTACTGAGACTTCCTTCGCTTGGAATCGATGCAATGAACTCAATTAGTTTAGCTCGAGCTTCATTTCCGGCTTCAGTTTCTGCAGTAAACATCGTCCCGCGCGCAATCGGCACATCTAAAGCCGCGGTACTATTTGGAAGTTTTAGAACAGAACCATCTGCAGTAAGTGCACGAAGTTCCGGATTTGTTCCTTTTGCTTTATGAACAAGCAACATTGCAACTGCTCGCTTCGGCTCAACAACGATGTTTACAATGTTTGGAAGTCTTCGGCTAATGCGAACACTTTGAACCCAAGGCTCTGCGACAACTAAGTCGTGAACTTTGCTGAGAGACACGGCCCAGATGCGCTTGTTCTTGAATAACTTTTCGTTCTTTAAAATTCGAGCTGAAACGGTTTGCTGCAAGATATGCTCAATCGAACCGCTGTTCACAATTTGAACTTCGACCGGAATATTCTCAACGATGAAGAGCGAAGTTTGAGTTGCGACCGCGCCGAGCGCGATAAGTCCAACCAAAAACGCAGCCATGAAGTACTTCATAGTTAAAATTTACGCGTTGGTGTCAAACACCGCAAGATTTTCGAAGTCCAGTCTGTGAGGTACGCAGCACCTTTTTCGATTTTTAAAATCCGAGATAGACCACTTCGGTTTTTAGATCGACACCTGTTTGAGTCTTTACAGTTTGCTGTACGTGTTTGATAACCGCGTCGATGTCTGACGCTTTCGAATTGTCGAAATTCACAATGAAGTTTGCGTGCTTCTCAGAAACTTTCGCTCCACCGATTGCAAAACCCTTAAGCCCACATTGTTCAATGAGTTGACCTGATTTATGACCTGGGGGATTTACAAAAACTGATCCGCAACTTGGCATATCGAGTGGCTGCTTGCTCAAGCGAACCTTGTTCGCATTGCGAACTTTCGTAAGCACTTCGTCATCAGCATCGTTTGACCAAGAAATTCCCACCCGAGTGATGATCCCTGGTTTCCATCCTTCACAATGACGATAGCTCCATTTCAATTCATCTTTTGTGAATCGAACTAGCTCGTAAGTTTGTGGCCGCATGACTTCGATCCAATCGGTGATTTCGACAAACTCGCGCGGCGTGATCATCTCGCCAACGCCTGCATTCATCGCAATCCCACCACCTACATCACCTGGCAATCCCGCAAGGAAAAGCGCCGGAACCAATTTGTGTTTCAGAAATATTTTGAGAAGCTCAGATTTCGAAGTGCCTGCCAAGCATTCAATGACTACGCGATGTTTGCTGCCCGCTTTTTGAATTGTGTTCATCACTTGCGCGCCAGTGAAGCTTTTAAGCGCGATCACTAAACCTTTGATGCCAGAGTCATTGATCAAAACATTAGTTCCGCCACCAAGAACGGTAATCGGCAACTTTTGCGCCTCACCCCAAGCGTAAACTTCTTTTAGCTCATCAATTGTTTTAGGCTGCGCATAATGCTCGGCAGGGCCGCCCACGATCCACGATGTTAGCGACGCGAGCGGAATATTTTTCTGGATCAACTTTGACACTTATATTTCTCTCGCTTGGCCGCTTGATTTTTGATTTTATTCCGTAACCGCTCGGGCGGCTGGTCGCCCACTCTCAGCTTATGATTGGCTGGATACCTTGGGCTTTCAACTTCTTTATCCATTTATTGAGTGCCCTTAGATAAATCGTGCGAGCTTCATAACCATGACGACGCTCAATCAAGTTCGCCTTCAGGTAACCCTCTAGACGGACAAGGTCGTTCATCGACGTGACGATTCTTGTGAATGCAAGCCCATCCCAAAATTTACCAAATTTAAAGCCGCGCTTTGCGCCGGTAACCAGTCGTGCGATTAAACAAGTTATCGCTCTCAGAAAGGCTTGGAACTTTTCACGCGATTTAATTCGAAACTGAAAGTGAATATGGTTACCCATGTTCACGAATTCTTTGAGTTCAATTTTAAATTTGCGCGCTTTATCACGGATTATTACATCAACTTTTTTCACGTGCCTTGGGCTGAGCATCGAGAGTTCGCCCTTAGCTGCTTTAGACTTCAGAACTAAATGCATCCACCTCTTGGTAGCCAAGGGCCTACGAAGCTTTCGTTTACCCTTAGTTTGATCACCGCCATGTTCTAGCCGTTCTTTATACAACCGCTTTTCAGCGGAAGAAGTCGAAAGTTCAAAAATGGAAAGTTGCTTTGCTTTCATTGAGGGGCAATATAATTAAACTATTAAAAGGAGTCAATCGCTTAGCGCTAAGTTACTGAAATTGTTTTGGTTAATCAATTGACGGTTGACGCAGGCTGGGGCCACAAAGATCTATTTAAGTAACTCCATGCCGAGCTTCCAGACGTCGCCGGCGCCGAGGGTAACGACTACGTCACCGCTCCTCATCGCTTGCGCAATGACAGCTGCACGGTCTGTGTAGCTGGCAGCCTTACCATTCGCTACAGCGTCGCCCTTTAGATGAACTGCCTTCGCGTTCTTGATCTCCGCACAAAGCTTTTCGGTCGTAATCCCTGCTATTGGTTTTTCTCCAGCTGCGTAGATGTCACATATATAGAGGAGATCGGTGTTTTTGAAGCATTCGGTGAAGTCGGCCCAGCAAAGCTGTGTTCGCGAATAACGATGTGGCTGAAACACAGTAACCAAGCGTCGGTCTGGATATTTTTCGCGAAACGCTTCAAGCACCGCTCGAACTTCAGTTGGATGATGGCCGTAGTCATCGTAGACATCGACTCCTGCATGCGAGCCTTTGTGTTGGAAGCGTCGATCAACTCCTTCGAACTGCGCAAGGCCGCGCGAACAAGTTGCAAACGCAAATCCAGCTTCTAAACCAGCCGCTAAGGCTGCACAGGCATTAAGAGCATTATGTTTGCCAGGAACTTGCATTTTGAAATCACCAAGTAATTTTCCCTCGCGATAAACCGCATACGAACCCTTTTCACCTTCAAGGCGAATGTCGTTAGCGGCATCAAAGCCGTAAAAAATAATTCGCTTTGGGAAATCAGCGAAGACTTCGCGAACTAGCGGATCATCACCACAAACGATCGCTAATCCGTAAAATGGAATTTTCATTGCGAAGTCGTGGTAAGCCTTTTTCAAATTCTCAATATTGCCATAATGATCGAGATGATCATTGTCGATGTTGGTGATCACAACAATCTCAGGAGATAGTTTCAAAAAACTTCCGTCGCTCTCATCAGCTTCGGCAACCAGCCATTGGCCTTCGCCAAGAAGTGCCGTCGACTTTATAAGATCAAGTCTGCCGCCAACTACGATCGTTGGCTTCACACCTGCTTCTAGAAAGATCGATGCCGCTAATGAAGTTGTCGTGGTTTTTCCGTGCGATCCGCCTATCGCAACACCACGCTTGATTCGCATCATCTCAGCTAAAGCTTCAGCACGAGGAATGAGTGGGATTTTTAATTTGCGAGCTTCACGAAATTCAGGATTATCAGACTTCACTGCACTCGAATAAACGACAACCTCTGCGTTGCCGATGTTGGTCGCTTCGTGACCGATTGAAATTTGCAAGCCGAGGTCACGCAGCCTCACGACGTTCGCATTTTCAGCGATATCACTTCCGGTTACTTTCGCACCCATGTTGTACAAAAGCTCTGCGAGGCCGCACATTCCGATGCCGCCAATCCCGATAAAATGTACGCGTGCCTGAGCTAACTTCAATTACGTGTCCTTCAGCAAGTGACTCGCAATGTGATCGTCGGCGTGTTCAAAGTCAAACTGTGCAACATTCTTTTCAAGATTGGTAATTTTATCGCGATGAAAATGAAAAGCGTTAACTACATTCATGAATGTAATCGGATTGAAATCCTTCTGAAGTATCATGACGGCTGCAGATTTACGGGCCAAAACTTCAGCGTTCCGCTGCTGATGATTATCCGCAGCTGTCGGCAGAGGAATAAATACCGCCGCTTTGCGAGCCGCACAAATTTCAGCCACTGTACTTGCACCGGCTCTACAAACAATTAGATCTGCCCACGCATACCGCGAATCCATGTCATGAAGGTACTCTAAGCACTCGACTTGAGGAGACGATGAATAGACTTCTTTTATCCGCGCAAAATCGGCGGGCCCTGTTTGGTGAACCAGTTCAATTCTATCCAGCACATCTGGATTAGTTCGAATAGCCTCGGCTACCACGTTATTGATTGCGCGAGCTCCTTGGCTTCCGCCAAAAACTAACACCTTCAATCGCGCGCCAGCCGCAGGCAGATACCCTGCTGGCCTGCGTTTCGCAGCAATCGAAGTTCGAACCGGAAGACCTGATCTAGAAACATTTTTTGCATTCAAATATTTTGCGGCATCTTCGAAAACCAATAAACACTCGCGCACAAAGCGCGAAAGAATTCGGTTGGCCAACCCCGGATGAGCGTTAGGTTCCCAAATCAAAGTGCGGTAGCCCATCAACGAAGCCACAAACAAAACAGGGCCGGATGCAAACCCACCGACACCTAAAACTGCCACCGGCTTCACGCGACGAACGATTTGCACAGCTTGAACAAGTGACATTGGAAGCTTGAATAGAGTGAATAAACGAGTTTTTACTCCCACTGAGCTGTGAAGCTTTCCGATATCGATTAAATGCAGTGGAAAATTCTCGCGAGGAATAATTTTTTCTTCTAAACCGCCGCGCGCTCCGGCGAAATGAACTTCGACCGACGGGTCAAGCCGCTGAATTGCTCGAGCGATGGCAACACCTGGATAGATGTGTCCGCCTGTTCCGCCGCCTGCAATAATAATTGCTTTCTTCCCGCTCATCGTTTCTTAAAAACTCTCGTGGCCCGAACACCTGTCGGTAAAGTTTGTCGATCTTGCGACTCAGCATTCAAAATTAAACCGAACATAAAGCATGTCGTAAGAAGCGAACTTCCGCCGTAACTTAAGAACGGCAATGTAAGGCCTTTTGTTGGAAGCATTCCAAGCACAACGCCGACGTTCACAAAAACTGAATAAGCGAAAGTGAGAGTTAAGCCGAGCACCAAGGACTTTGCGAAAAGATCTTCGATTCGATTCGAGATCTGCAGACCGCGAAGCACGATAAAGCCGTAGAGAGCAAGGACCGCGAAGAAGCCGATGAATCCCATCTCCTCACCCAATACCGCAAGTGTAAAGTCAGTGTGGGCCTCCGGTAAAAAGAAGAGTTTGCCCTGCCCTTCGCCCATTCCCGAGCCCGTCACTCCGCCCGAGGCAAAACTCAACATACTCTGAATAACCTGAAAGCCTTTGCGGGCCGGATCCGACCATGGATCCAAAAACGCCATTATCCGCGCTTTGCGATAAGGCGAGTTCATCACCAATACATAAAATGCCGGAATAGCTGCGGC
>JAYSYM010000182.1:0-1902 GCA_043727635.1 Bdellovibrionales bacterium
CGCGCTGTGCGACCAATTCTGTGAATGTAATCTTCAGGTTGCATTGGAAGATCGTAGTTAAATACGTGTTCGATGTGTGGAATATCAAGACCGCGAGCGGCAACATCAGTCGCAACTAAGATGCGGACTTTTCCTTGGCGGAACATATCGAGTGCACGTTTACGTTGTGCTTGTGAACGATCGCCGTGAATCATCTGAACTTCGTGACCAGCATTATCAAGGTTCGTCGCCACTTGCTCAGTTCGCGATTTTGTACGAGTAAAGATGATGATTGAGCCAGTAATCTTATCGATCTCTTTTAGCAAAGTTGAAGGCTTCTCCTTTTGGAGAGTGCGAACAACATTTTGCGTGATTTTCTCAATCGGTGTGTGCGCCGGAGCTACGTTTACTGATTTCGGATCACGAAGATATTTTTTAGCAATGCGACCAACATCACCATCAAGAGTTGCTGAGAACAACAATGTCTGACGATCTTTCGGCATGCGGCTAACGATTTCTTCAAGCTGCGGAGCGAAGCCCATGTCGAGCATGCGATCTGCTTCATCAAGAACAAGTACGCCGAAATCATTCAAACGAACGCGACCAGAATCTAAGTGATCAATTAGTCGGCCAGGAGTTGCGATAATGAATGAAGGGTTTGCGCGAAGATCACGGATCTGATGGTTGTAACCAACGCCACCGATGATCAAAGCAAGTTTGTGATTTTTAAGTTTAACAGTAAGTTGGCGAACAACTTCTGCGATTTGTTCAACTAGCTCACGAGTTGGAGCTAATATTAGAACAGGTTTGCGTGCACCCTTGTTGCGTTCTTTATCGCTTAAGTGCATTAAGAGCGGAAGAACGAACGCCGCCGTTTTTCCGGTACCGGTTTGAGCGCAGGCCATAAGGTCTGAGCCTTCGAGTACGAGCGGAATTGCTGCCGCTTGTACCGGAGTCGGTGTTTCATATTTCATTAATTCCAAAGCTTCGCGAAGGGCTGGAACGAGGTCCATTTCCTTGAATGACTGCATGTAGGTCCTATGTAGGTGAATTAAATCTGCCAGCGTCGGGGAGGTCACCAAAAACAAATCCCGAGTGGAGGCATCTATCAACTCTCTACGAACCAATTCGGAGCCAGTGAAGTTGCCTAATTTTTTAGATGGCAGGAAACTAACACAAGGGGTCAGTCGCTCCTATACCTTTGTTTGGAGTTTACCTTTTTGCCTAGGTGGGGGCCTTTGTCTCGTTGTCCTTACTACTCAAATGCTCTATATTAGCGATTACTTAAGGAAAACATATACATGGCAACAATCGAAACTACTCCCGCAATGGTTCGCAAAGTTTACTTACACACTCGCGATAACTTAAAAGTGATTCGTGCGCGGCTTAACCGACCACTTACGTTGGCTGAAAAAGTTCTCTTTGGCCACTTAGACGACGCTCAAAACCAAGAACTCAATCGCGGAAAAAGTTTCTTACTCTTAAGGCCAGATCGCGTAGCGATGCAGGATGCGACAGCGCAAATGGCGATCTTGCAATTCATGCTGGCAGGAAAAGATGAAACTGCAGTTCCTTCAACAGTTCATTGTGATCACTTAATCAGAGCCAATGCCGGTGCCGATCGCGACATGCAAATTGCGATGAGCGAGAACAAAGAAGTTTTCGACTTCTTAGCTTCAGCTTCTTCTCGATACGGAATTGGATTTTGGAAGCCAGGAGCAGGGATCATTCACCAAATCGTACTCGAGCATTACGCATTCCCAGGTGGCTTAATGATCGGCACTGACTCTCACACTCCAAATGCTGGTGGCCTCGGAATGGTTGCAGTAGGTGTGGGCGGAGCAGATGCTTCAGACGTGATGTCAGGCCTTGCTTGGGAAGTGAAGAATCCTGAGATTATCGGCGTAAAGCTCACCGGTAAAC
>JAYSYM010000183.1:0-5976 GCA_043727635.1 Bdellovibrionales bacterium
GAAGTTTCTGAACCGTAAACATCAGTGAGAATTTTCGCCTTCTTCTTGTACTCAGCTTCAGTCAACGTGATTACTTTTTCAGGGAAGCTATTGTATGCAACAGAGAACAGACTTTTGTGTCCAGCAAAGGCTCGGTGAACTGCAACGCTCACGTCTTGATGATGAGGATGGCCGTACTCTCCTAAAATTCCGTGAGTGTAAATTGCTGAAGGTAGTGGAAGCTTTCGTAAGTAAGCTTCGAGTGAGTTTGTATCGAGCCGTTGCTCATAGCGATCAGGAAGACCTACCCAGTCTAGTTGTTTAACTCCAAGCATCTTGCAGGCTGTTTCAAACTGCTTTTTACGACGAGCGCCATCTTTGTCGGCGTTGCCGTCAGTGGCGCAGACAATTCGAAACGGGCTTTTCTTTGCCAGTTTCAGAATAGTTCCGCCAAAGAAGATAGTTTCGTCATCGGGATGCGCCACACAGACCAGATTATATTTTCCCTTCGACATTTCGATTCTCCTGATTGTTAAATATAACCATGGAATTAATAGTTTGCGACAGTGCTGAACAAGTTGATGCATCTGTGTCGAAGTGGTGTGAGAAGAAGGTACTAGACTTTGGTATTAAGTCAGCGTTCATTCCTGCGGGAGCGACACCTGAAGGCTTATACCAGCTCTGGGAGAAACAACGTCCCGCATATTTAAAGGGTATGAAGCTCATCCAAATTGATGATGTTTTGAGCTCTCCTCAAGAAGGCATGTTCAAAAAGTTTTTCGAACAGCACCTGCCAAGCTTTAAAAGCCAACTTTGCTTCATCGAAAGTGGCGAATGCAAAGCCGAACTCGGACTTTTAGGCTTAGGAGTAAACGGTCACGTAGCATTCCACGAGCCCGGCATTCACGAGGACTTCTACAGCGGCTGCGTTCGCTTAAGTGAAGTGACTTGCAAGAATTTGAATTTGCCAAATGGAAGCTGGGGCGTGAGCTACGGCGCTGGCGCATTCATGCGCTGTAAAGCCGTCAGCATCATCGTTAAAGGTAAGAGCAAGAGAGAAATTTTGAAGCGCTTACTTGCAAAGGATCCGACGGTTCCTGCTTCAGCGCTGATGAATCATCCGCGCCTCACGATCATCACTGATCGCGACGCTTATCCGGCATAACTGCGCACTGGGGCAAGTACTAAGCTATTAATCGAGTTTTTTCGCGGCGCCGCGAATTTTTTAGCGACTAGCTTTTCCAAAGCAACATCAACTGCATACTCGAGCAACTCCGCAGTTGTACTTCGCGCATGCGAATGTGCAAGCAATCCCTTCAACTCATCGATTTTTTCGAGAAACTGATCTTTCACCGGAATGCTCAGCATCAAAATAGTTGCTGACACAGGCTTCACTGTTTCTCGAATCAAAACTTCTGTTCCAAATTGCTCCGCTACAAGTTTTTGTGTTGCACGGGTCGATTGATTTTCAATTTGCGAAAGAAACTCAAGCTTCTCTTCTTTGCAGAGTGGCGTCTCCTTTTTTGCCTCTGCCCTGAAAGCTGCCTGCGCGTAACCGATATTAGTCAGATTAAGCGTACCATCTGCGATTTTACTTTCAATCTCGGGCATTTCTCTTAGCAGTCTCATCGCTTGAATGCGGCGCCAAGCTTGGTCATACGGATAGCCAAGGCGCTTTTCCGCATACTCCACCAAAGATTTGAATTTCAATTTCGAAAAAAGTCGACGCTTCTCAACTTCGCGAAGATGATGAAGCACTCGCAGCGTACTCTCAGTTTCAGTCTTCACTGAATCAAATGTTTGCTGATCAAGTTTTTCATCGGACAAGTGTTGTAAGTTCATGTGTTCTCCTTCAAAGCAAAAACACTCTACACCCGATTTCTCAAACTGATTTTTGCCAATTCCCCGACAGGTAAAAGAATCTTCGACATCACAGTAGCAGCCACTTTATTCGCGCGAGTTTGGCTTCAGCCGAGCAGCACACGAAAAAACATCCCCGCTCGCATTATTGATTTCAAAAGCCCCTCTATCTAAACCTCGACTAACGTTTTCGCAGTCAAACTCTTTTTCTCACATTTTGAAATTATCAGACCGAGCCTCCTTCTAAGAAAGTCGTCGTCTGCAATGATTGGCTTGCAAAACGCATTCGGTAAATCACTGCTTTTGCGGCGCCGCAAACGTCTTGTCTATAATGAATCCCGGACTTAAGCTGATGTAATGAAATCAAAAATACTGGCGCTTTCATTTCTTTTTTCTTGTTGCTTAGCAAAAGCTGCAACCCCCGAATGTAGAGATGATGATTGGCTTTTCAAAGGCAATATCAAGAATGAAGTCATACGCTACAATCAATTCTTAGCGACATTGGCGGGAGCGAAAGATCCTGTTGGTGAACTCAACATTTTCTTAAAAGCGCATGGGCTTCCACTTCAGCTTGGTGCGGGCAACGTAAAAGGTCTTTCTGGTTGGCTAGAATCCAAAGACGAAGACCCAGGGGGGCCGGTGGCCATTGCCTTTCTTAAAGTCATGCAAACGCCCAAGTCATCAGGTCTCATGTTTGACACCGTTTATGAGTTTGAAACCTCCGACTCTACTAAACCTCTCCAGAAATGGAGTCTGCCCTTCGAAGACTTCGCAATTGGCCTTAAAGGCGACGACCTGATTTTTCAAACTAATTTAGTTGGAGTCTGTGGATCGAAGTCTCGAGCGGTTACCGTCGCAGTTCAGCCCGATAACTCTTTCCGTGTGATCGAATTCAAAAAACCGGATGCAAACGCTGGACGTTCAATTGAAAAATGCAAAGGTGCCAAAATCGTATTTAAAGATTCGGCGTATGCTTCATGTAGTGAATTCACCGATATTGAAAATAAAAAGAAGCGGATTTTAGTATGGCAGATGCCAATGACTTAAATCCGACATTAATGGCTCAAAGAGTTCACAACAACGATCACTACAACAACGAGCAGAATTATTCTCATCTTCTAATCCTGTTTCGCTACGCAAGACGGCTCGCCATCGTTGATTTCTCCAACAACTGACTCAGCGATCGATTGTTTATCTCTATAAAGTTCTGTATCGACAATAGCGCCAGTCGTATTGCCGCCATCGCAATAGTCATCTCCGGTCGTGAACATGACATAGATCTTTCCCGATTTGTGTTTCAAATAGGTTGCAGTAGTTGCATAGCAAATCGCGCCGTCAAAAACCAACGGCTCAATACCAGCCGGTGCCGGAGAATTGCCGGTGTACAAGTGTTGAAATCGATTGTGATAACGGATCTTCGAGTAGTGGTCGGCTTTAAGACCGTTGAAGTTTGCATCTTTGCAATTCTCAAATTTCCAATCTAACACTCGCCCATCAACGGCATTAGCAGTTTGAGATACGAGACAAGCAGCTAAGATCGAAGTTAAAACTAAAGTTTTCATTACTGTTCCTAGTTCTGAGCGTTTTCGATACAAACAACTTCACCGTCGCCAATTTCGGCAACCAGTCCGTCTTGATTGAATTCATGCGCATCGAGATCAACGACTACGCCCACAGGATTACCGCCGTCACAGTCACCGTTTGACGTCATGACTGCATACATTTTCTTCGACGGATTGTGGCGCAAGTAGGAAGCCTCAACCGAATTGCAACCAGCGATATCAAAGCCCGCAGGAGCTGGAGTATTCGCGACATAGTAAATCTGAGCGAAGCGGCCGCGGTCTTTTAACTCGCTAAAATGAATGCCACGCGGAAGTCCATTAAACGCAGTATCTTTGCAATTTGATAAAACGCCGTTGGCTTGAGCTGAAATTCCGGCGAACAAAATTGCAGTCAAAAGCAGTGCTCTCATCGGTCGATCCTTAATGAATGGTTTGTTGACCACTCAACAATTCGATCTGCGCAACGACTTCACTAGTCGCTTCAGTCACAATTGTTTTCATGAGGTCTAAAACCTTAAGCTGTTCTTCAGACGGCTGCTCATCAGCGATTGAAACGCCAATGACTCCACCGCTCATCACGTCGTTTTGCCAGAAACCTTCGTGGTCCATTCTCATCATTTCAGCGACGTTTGACCGCTTGAACAGGTCAACATCACTGCGATTGAGAATCTCAGACGCCTGAAGGCCGAGCATTTCTGCGCCAGCTTGGTTAATAAAAGAGTATGAACCGTCTGCTCGTTTTACGAAGCAAGCGATTCCGGCCTTATCTAATCGTTCTAAAATATTTGCTGAAATCATGTAACATGTGTAACCGCCCCGCCTGCTCCCGTAAAGAGCGAGACGAGTCAGTTATAAATTCGTTTGTAACGACAAAAACTTCGACAGCGGGCAGCTAAACCTCGAGTCGCCTTTGCATCTCGGCGATATCGCTTCTAAGCTACCAATCGATGGATATTTTTCACTTAGTGTATAGAAGCAAATCAGTAGGCGCCCCCGACGGCGAAACTCTTCGCGCAATTCTCGAGGTTTCGCGAAAGCGTAATAAGGAAGATCTCATTACCGGCTTCCTTATATATCGGGATGGATTCTTCATGCAGCTTCTTGAGGGGCCCCAAAAGAAGGTCCGCGAGACCCTGAGTCGAATTGAAGCTGATAAGCGAAATACCGCTCTTACCGTTTTAGGCGAGGCTCACAGCTCTAACAGAATGATGCCTGACTGGAGCATGGCTCTTGTTAAGCCCGAACAAGTGAAGGTTAGCTCTGAGTCATTCATAGATCTCTTTGATTTGGGCTCAAGTGATGATCTATTCCGTGATAAACAAGCTTTCGAAGTTATGCTCCGCCTCTTTAGCAGGAATGCTGAAGCGATACCGGATAAGGATATCAAGTAAATGAGCCGACCAAGTTTTCAGACTATATACATGCAACTTGCCCATTCGCTTTCTCAACGATCGACTTGCCGACGATTGAATGTTGGTACGGTAGTGACGAGCACCGATTATCGAAAAGTTTTAGCAGTTGGATATAATGGTAACGCCACTGGCTTACCGAATGATTGCGACCGAGACGAAAAAGGTAATTGCGGCTGCCTTCACTCTGAAGAGAACGCGGTCATTAATTGCGACTCACCAAGATTCATTGAAAAACATGTCTTCGTCACACACCTGCCTTGCACGGCATGCGCAAAGCGCCTGATCAATCTTGGTGGTGTGAAGAAAATCTTCTATACGTCTGAATATCGATCAAGTGACTCACTTGCCTTGTTATCTGCAGTTGGAATCGAAGTCGAGCGAGTGGAAGGTCAGCCCACAGCTCCAGATAACGTTTAAAACCTAATGGATTTTTAGAGTTAAACTTTTCTTTAGGACCCATCATTTACTTTTTTCATATGACACCACCCCGAAACTGCATCAGCGCTAATTAAAGGGACTTAAAGGGTTGGCCCGCTCGATGCAATGACTTAGCAACATGAAAAACACACTCTCTTTCAAGTCATTATTAGTAGCTTCATTATTAACTCTTTCTACGGCAGCTCACGCTGGCAAAGTAACTGTAGCTCAGTTTGCTTCGCCAGACGAGAACACGCCTAACTGTGCTGACACTCCAGCAGAACTTGCTTCAATGAGAGATCTCGTTGCTGCAGTCAATACTTTTGGAGGATTACAAGCAGTTGTAGGCACGTGGAAACTTTCTGGAATTCCTTTTGTTAACCAACGAATTTCGTTTAAATACGACACGACTAAATTTGTTGTTCAAACAAACATGGAGATTCCAGAGACAGTTTCTATTTGTTCGCATAAGAACGCAGCGGGACAACCAATGCTTCGTATTGCTGTGCACACCCCTGGCTGCCCTGAGAACAAAAACATTTACCTCCAAGCCAACGGCAAGGGTGCAATGCGCTTAACTGCTTACGGCACGAAGGCAATTGGAACTGCGAACTTCAAACAGAAGTCGACAGCTCCACTTCCAGATGGCCAAGAGTCCAAGCCCGTGGCTTGCGCTAAGAACTAGTCTATACACATTTTTGATCGAGAGAATGTCTCGAGCGTGAACGGAAGGTACTGATACCTTC
>JAYSYM010000184.1:0-1897 GCA_043727635.1 Bdellovibrionales bacterium
TACGCATTTCTCAACGATGACCCAATCTTCGGGAGCCAACGCTTGTCTTCATGGCGCTACGGCAACTCAAAAAGATGGTGACACGAAGGCAATAGCGAACTGTAAAGAGAAGTTTCTATTTAGCAATCGCGACGAGCTCTCGTGCCGAATCGGCGTCGGTATCGCACAAGATTTGGCGCGCGCCCCAGAACTCGATAAGAATAAACTCAAAACATGCCAAGAACTTTATCCTGTCGTGACAGCACTCGATGCTTACTTCCAAGAAGCTTGTCTTGCAGGCGCGTATTCAGTTGCTCCGAATGCCAAAGCCGATATTAAAGCATGTCACTCACTATCAGATGATCGCGCGTTCATCGGACCGTGTGTTTCTGGAATGAGCGCAGCACTGGGGTCAGAAGCTTCAAAAGGCTCAGTCGGCGAACAGAACAAGGCATGCCTTCAGTATTTTGATAAGACTCAGTTTCATACTGGCTATCGCGCATGTTTAAACTCGCGAGCACTCTTCGTAATTTCTGAATCGAATAATTCTTCAGTCGTGAAGCAGTGTGATCTGTTTACTTCAAACAACAAAAGCGAAACTGAACGAGCAGCGTGTATTGTCGGCGCCAGCATCGCGAAAGCTAGTGCTGAGAGCAAAACGTTACCGAATCGTTTTCAAATTTGCGGCGAAGGAAAAGCAAGTTATCAAGATCGTGGTTACTTGGCCTGCTTAACAGCAGCAAGCCTTCTTGATTTTATGGATAAGCCAAAGGCGCGCGGCGCTTGTAAGACTGTCTTCACGTCTCGCAAAAATAAAAGCCGCGGCGAGTGCTCTACCTACATCGATAAATTTTAATGTTTTAAGTCAATGCGATCATGATCGCCTGGCTTAGGGGCTTGCCCTGTCACGATTGCCTTCGCTAAACCGTAGACGTGCACGATGGTACTTGAAGGTGCGTCCCAGTACTCAGCACTTTCTGCGCTCACTCGAATCAAACAAAGTTCAGGATCATCAACTCCCTTTGGAAACCAAGTCGTCATCAACGGCGTCCACAGTTCTTTAACCTTCGCGCGATCATTTACGACGTGTGCGCGTCCCGCAATCGAAACGTATTTGTTATCGCTTTCTTTAACGAACGCTAAATTCACATGTTGATCGTGTTCGATTGAATCGATTTTGCCAGAGCTCTTGCTGGTGTAGAACCAGAACTCGCCATCGAAATCCATTTCCTGCACAGCCATAGGGCGACTGTGAAGTTGACCCGACTCTCCCACCGTTGTCATCATTGCCATGCGAATACCGTCGATGAGTGAACCAATTTTTTTGATATCTTCTGAAGCCATAGATTTACCTCCGATTTAGATGCGTGCGTATCTGGATACGTTCTTGGGAGCTATATTGCAAAGTGCCTGTGAGCGCTTCAAGAGCGATTGTGACTATTGTGCAAAACTGCACCGTCAGAACATTAAACAGCTGACGACCAATATTGCTCTTCTCGAATACAGCTGCGATGTAAGTGGCTGAAATCACTGTATTTTCATATGGCACAGCCCTTGTACTACCTTCAGCCGGAGGCAAAGTGAAACTAACAACTGCTGCTGTAAAACAGATTTATAGAAACTCGAAAGCAGCAATCTGTGTTGGTCTTTCATTTCTGACCGCTCTTGCGCCAACGGCTTCTTACGCCCTAGATGTTCAAGTTAATAAGACAGTTAATCTTCGGTCCAGCTCAGGTTCCGCTTCTACTCTTCAAAAGGTTGGAAAGCTTGCAGCGGGTTCAGTCGTTTCTATCCCCGATCAATACGCAGTTCGAAAAAATGGAAGTGTTGATTTCGAACTCACTCTAAATAACTGGCTTTCAAAAGCATCTTCTCTTTCTAACGACGCCGGAATGAAGAATTTCACCGACAGCAAAAA
>JAYSYM010000185.1:0-1896 GCA_043727635.1 Bdellovibrionales bacterium
TCGATAAATAAGAACTTCGCTACCTAAACTCAAAACGAAAAGAATAATCCAAGGTAATACTAAGTAGGCCCAGCGATCTGTCCAGCTAGGATCCCAACCTGAAATCGGGAACAAACCCAAATGATAAGCGAAATAGTATTGGAAAAATAAAATGTAAACTAATGAGCTAATGCTCATGAATGCTAAGCAACCGATAACAATTGCTCGATCAAAAAATTTTCCGCGGTATCTAGCTGCGACCATTGCAAGAAAAATAGAAAATATCACAGACGCAAAAAACGGTGGAAGCATCACGCTTAAAGTTGCACCGACACCATCATCGATCATTGTGCTGATTTGTTGCTTTGAAGCCCAGCTTCTCCCGTAATCGAAAGTCGCAATTTGTTTAACGAAGTAAAGATACTGTTCTGGATATGAGCGATCGAGTCCGAGCTCTGCTTTAACAACTTGGATTTGTGCAGCAGTAGCATACTTGCCAGCGAAACGTTGAGCTGGGTCACCGCCGAACACGTTGAACAACAAGAACAATAGAAGTGTCACCCCGAAGAGAATCGGGATCATGTATAAGACTCGTCTCACGATGTAGATAAAAATGGGACGCTCCTATTTTTGAGCCGGTGAGATTTCACCGGCTCAAGAAACTATGCGCTTACACGCGTTTTCTTCTAGAGTTTTGTCTTCAATTCTGCACGCTTCTTAGGGTCAACTTTTACGTACTTTAAGAAGTCGTTCGAAAGATCGTTGTATTTGTAGTTCTTCACCCAGCCGTGAGTTGTTGCGTAGCGTAGGCGGTGAACGTTGTAAATCCATGGAGAATCTTCACCCAAGATGTCGCGGAGCTTGTGATAAAGCGCCGTACGAGCTGCGCCTGGTGGCATATTGAGTGTCTGCTCATAGATTTTATCGAATGCAGGGCTTGAGTAGCGTGAATCGTTCGGTCCCGGAGGAAGGTTCTTACCGTAGAATAATTGGTAGAAGTTTTGAGCATCCGGATAATCAGCACCCCATGCGATACCCCAAATCTGAGCCTGACCAGTTTTAATCTTCTCTTGGAACTGAGGCCATGTGTTCGGGCTGATTTTAACTTTAATTCCGATTTCTGCCATGTTCTGAGCAAAGAACTCAGCCTGTTGGCGACCTTTTGAGTCCGACATGCTTTCGTAAGTCAGCTCTGGTAGGCCTTTGCCTTCTGGATAACCGGCTTTAGCTAAAGCCTTCTTCGAAGCAGCAACATCGCGCTTTGAGCGTGGGCCTTTGTAGCTTTCGTCATAGCTGTCGATTCCAGGAGGAATCGGGCTGTGTGCAACGATCGCTCGGCCGTTGTAGAACTTCGGAATTGAAGTTTCAACGTCGTTCGCTAGAGCAATTGCATGACGAAGATTTTTGTTCGACATGATTTTGTCTTGGTTATTAAAGGCAATGTAAGTCACATCGAGGTTCGCGTTGATCACAAGAGAGATTCCCTTGTTTGCAACATCAGCTACTAACTTATTATCTTTAACAGTGCTGTCGAAGTTGTCGTTAGGAATAGCTTCAACGTCGAGGTTACCCTTCATGAAGTTCTGCCAACGAGGCTGATCTTCAGTGATCTCGTGAATAACAAGTTTGTCGTTGAACGGAACTTTCTGACCAGCGTCAGCCAGCAAACCAGCTTCTTGATCGCCTTTTTCGCCCTCAGATGGGTAAACGTCTTCGCGATAATTCGGGTTGCGAACCATTTCGATTTTCGAGTTGCGAGTCCAGTTTTCTAACTTGTACGGGCCTGTACCAACCGGGTGGTTGATGATTTCTGCGCCATCGCTGCTCGCTGCACGCATGTTAGGTGCTTACGACTCGAAGCTTTCAAAAAAGCTTGTCGCATTTCAAAAAGCGAACGCGAAGAAAGTTCGCGCCGCA
>JAYSYM010000186.1:0-1889 GCA_043727635.1 Bdellovibrionales bacterium
TTCTGCGAACTTCCCGTGCCGTGATGGCTTCTTGGCGCTGATCGACAGCGCTGGTGGTTTTGCTTCACGCGAATACAAGCCTTTATCAATGGGCATCGCTTACATCTACAAAGCAATTAAAGCGTAGGCGCGAGACTTCGCTTGCTGAACTATTCGTAAAGCGGTCGAAACCGTGCTGTTTGCATGGACCATTTCATTTCCCGACGAAATTTCGGATCATTTAATTTTTTAGTGATCAGATCATTTAGCGCATAGGCTCTTCTCGTTGCCACGCAATTGAAAAGCAAGCCGTGAGACTTCGTCGCCTCAAACGCTTCATTCCAGATATTTTGATCAACCGGCTGACCATCTTTGGTACGAAGTTCGTAGACTAACTCGCAATTGAAAGCTTCCGCACATTTTCGCAAATTTTTGAGCGAAATCGCACCGCTAACCTCACCAGCTTCGTATGACTGGTATGAGCTTTTAATGACTCCCAAGAGATTTGCAGCTTGTGCAGCTGTTAAGTGAAGTGATTCCCGCACTTGCTTGAGACAGGAGATATCTTCTTGTGACTGAAAGGACGTTGGCCCTTTATTCTTTCTGCGAAACAACTCATACGCAGTTTGCTTCTCTATTTCAGTAATCGGATCCTTACAAATTTCTAAATGTTTAAAACTTCTTTTCAGCCGCTCTCCTTTCAACCGTTCGAATTAAAATGCAAAGTTCAAGCACTCGCACTCGCACTCGCACTGACACCGACACCGACACGCCCACTCCGAGATTTAGCCGAATATTTTCGGCCCGCAAGCTGCCGGGCTCTAGCAATTCGGCAAAGCCAAGTTCTCGTTGAGAACATCATCATCTCAATAAATACATCATCATTGCGCTCAACTCCGCCTTGAAACCGGCCGAATATATTCGGCTAAATCGCAGAGTGCCCGCATGAGTCAGAAGTGAAGTGCGCGAACGAGTCCCAATTCGATCGGCTGCACGAGACAGTCGCGGATTGCCGCATCTGCCTAAGCTGGAAGTGCAAAAATTGCGCGATAGTCGCGACGTCATCGCTTTAGTTTGAGACCTGACATCATCCGAAAATTGAACTGTAGAAATATCGCCTTAGGCGCGGTCAGTGCGCGCGAGCAAAACGTGATCTGCGATCACCAGAGCGGCCATCGATTCAAGAACTGGGATGGCACGCGTGACGATACAAGGATCGTGGCGACCTTGTTTTGCAACGTCGAGCACACTTGAAGTTGGTTTGAATGCGACTTTGATGATGATGCGTTCGCCGGTGCTGATGCCGCCGCGGATTCCGCCGTAAGGTTTTTCGCCTTGCTGGTGAAATTCGGAACCTTCAGCCACAGTTGCCTCGAAGCCTTCGCCGATTTCAACTCCGCTTGTTGCGCCAACGCTCATCATCGCAGCTGCTAACTCAGATTTTAATTTGCGAAAGACTGGCTGACCTAATCCCGCAGGGACACCTTCGAGCCAAAGCTCTGCAGTTCCACCGTAACTTTTTCCCTGCGCTTTTGCGTCGACGAGTAATTTCTCAACCTCGTCCTGTTGCGAAGAAGGAAAGCGTGCGACGAAGTCTTCAATTCGCACCGAAGAAATTTGCAGGCGATCTTTTTCAGTTAATTCGAACGGACCGATCTGAGAAGCAAAACCCTTAATCAAAAATTCTGGTGCGGCCTGTCTCAAAAACATTAAGGCTACTGAGCCGCCGATAACTCGAGCGACAGTTTCTCGGCCTGAAGAACGTCCTCCACCTCGAGGATCAGAGTGGCCAAACTTCATTTCCCAAACATCATCCGCGTGACCCGCACGTGCAAATAAACTCGGAGCCTTCACGCCCCTCACTCTTCAACTGAATACTTCCGCCATGCTTGAGCATAATATGCTTTATG
>JAYSYM010000187.1:0-1873 GCA_043727635.1 Bdellovibrionales bacterium
ATTTGCGGGCTCTAAGAAGACAGCAAATTAAGCCTGCCGTATCCATCATGCCATTCACCATGACAGACCAACCAAACAAAAATGATAAAAGCGAGCTTCAAGAGGGTCGCGATTACTACCTCGATCCACAAACTGGGCTGGTAGTCTTCACAGCTGAGTATCTTCTGAAGCGCGGATACTGCTGCGATAGCGACTGCCGCCACTGCCCATACAAGAAAACTCCTTGAGGCACCCCAGTGCGAGGGGTAAATTCGTCGGATGTTGCAAGAAATCCTCAAGGTGGCTAAGTCCATCACTTTTGATTCGCGAAGTGTTAAGCCGGGTTCGGTTTACGTAGCGATCAGGGGTACTAAAATCGACGGTCACGATTTTTTGCAACAAGCCGCTGATGCGGGCGCCGTCGCTCTCGTTGTCGAAGATCAAACTCACAAGCCAAAAGAGTTCCGCGGTCCAGTGTGGGTCGTCGACGATACTCGCAAAACACTGAGCGAACTTGCAGCTGGATTTTATAATTATCCATCGCGCGAGCTTTTCACCGTCGCAGTCACCGGCACCAACGGTAAGACAACAACCACTCACTTGGTTGAGGCAATATTTAATCACGCAGGGAAAGCCACAGGTGTGATTGGAACTATCGATCACCACTTAGGCCATAAAGTTTGGCCGACAGAACTAACTACGCCAGATCCAGTAATGTTTCAAAGACGTCTAAGAGAGTTTCAAGAAGAAGGTGCAAAAGCCGTTGCGCTTGAAGCTTCGAGCATTGCGCTCACGCAAGCGAGAGTCGAATATGTCGATTACGACTGCGCACTTTTCACAAATCTTTCACGCGATCACCTCGATTATCATTCAGACATGGAAGATTATTTCCAAGCCAAACTTCGTCTCTTCACTGAGTTGCTTATAAACTCTTCGAAGGATCAGCGTACGGCAGTAATTAACGGCAAAGACCCTTACGGCCAGCGCATCGTCGAACTGCTGTCGAAGAACGCTGTGCCAAAGTTAAATGTCTGGCGCTATGGCTTTGCGGGCGAAGGTAATTACAATTTGTCGGCCAAAGTCATCAGTCGCGGTTACGAAGGAACAAAATTCGAGCTAACGACACCAATGGGCGCGCAAGAATTTTTCATATCGATGGCTGGACAGCACAATGTCGAGAACGCGATGGCGGCAATCGGCGCAGGGCTAGCTGCAAGAATTTCATTAAGCGATTGTGCAGCGGCGCTTAAAAATGTTCACGGAGTAAACGGCCGACTTGAATCAGTAGCCAACACTAAAGGTATTTATGTGTTCATCGACTACGCGCACACTGACGATGCACTTGCGCGTGCGATTTCGGCCTTAGTAAAGATTCGCGAAGAAGCTCAACTTCAATCCCGCATAATTACTGTCTTTGGTTGCGGTGGAGATCGCGATAGCGGTAAGCGACCACTGATGATGAAGGCTGCGCTCCAGTTTTCAGATTATGTGATTTTGACAAGTGATAATCCTAGAACTGAAGATCCCCGAAAAATTATGAATGATGCGCTCGTAGGCGCAAGCGAAGACGAACGTCGATCGCGCGTTCACGCTGAGGTAGATCGCAAGCAGGCGATTCAATACGCAATTGCTACTGCACAAAAAGGTGACGTAGTAATTATTGCTGGTAAGGGACATGAGACTTACCAGCAGATCGGAACACAAAAATTTCCATTCAGCGACGCAGAAGTTGTGCGCGAATTTGTGAGGTAAACGATGAGCTGGAATTTATCGATCGGCGAGCTTCTTACGGCAACACATGGCAAAGCTCTCAGCCAAACTAAATCTAACTTTTCAGGCGTGGGTACTGACACTCGCGCTGACCTAAAGGGGAAACTGTTTGTCGCACTAAGAG
>JAYSYM010000188.1:0-1870 GCA_043727635.1 Bdellovibrionales bacterium
GTTAAATCAACAACGTTCTACACACTCACATGGATTGTTGCTGCAGAGGGAATGCCTAAAAACTCGAGCTACGGCGAATTCGAGATCCGCGCTGAGGCAACAGGCTCTACTTGCAGAATCCTTAACTAGGATTTATCGTCCGCTAGTGCAGCTCAAAGAAATCATTCAAAAGACAGCAGAGTTTTTCAAAAACAAAGGCATTGAGTCGGGACGACTTGATGCTGAGCTGCTAATCGGTAGCGTTCTTAAACTCTCTCGCGTTGAGCTCTATCTAAAATTTGATTACCCACTCAAAGAATCTGAACTCGATGCTTGTCGTGAGTTAGTTAAGCGGCGCGCGACGGGTGAACCAGTCGCTTACATCCTCGGGCGAAAAGATTTTTTCAAATCAACCTTCATCGTTAGCAAAGATGTTTTGGTACCTCGGCCCGAAACAGAAGAGCTTGTTGAGTCGGCGTTGCAATTTGCAAAAGCAAACGAAGTTCATCGCATCATAGATTTGGGAACGGGTACTGGTTGCATCGGTCTAAGCCTTCTTAAAGACTTACCTTCGGCTCGGTTACTCGCACTCGACATATCGGAACCTGCGCTTCACATCGCTCGGCAGAATGCTGCAGCCCTTCAGGTCCAAGAGCGGGCGACGTTCGTTCACGTTGATGCCGGTGAACTTGCGACCGACGGCGCCGAAGAGTATCTCGGCGGTCTAGCTGACGTTGTCGTAGCCAACCCTCCCTATATTTCAAACAACGATCCAAATGTTTCGCCAGGCGTACGTGCGCATGAGCCAGCATTAGCGCTCTTCGCTGAGAACGATGGATTTAGAGAAATTGAGCGCTGGGCAAACGTTGCCGGTCGAGTCACAAGACCGGGAGCATTTGTGATGTTTGAAATTGGTGCGGAGCAGGGCCAGAAAGCTCGCGAGATATTCTCAAACACCGGGAAGTTTGAAAGAATAGAAATCGTAAAAGACTTATCAGGAAGAGACCGCTTCATTCGGTCCTACAAGGGCCAATAACAAGGAACAGTTTCATGGATAGCATGGTAGTAACGGGCGGCTCAATTTTAGCTGGCGAAGTTGATGCTAGCGGCGCGAAAAACTCTGCATTGATTTTATTATTCGCAACGCTTCTCGCAGAAGGCGAACACATTCTCCACAACGTTCCTGATTTGAAAGATGTTGAGTCGGCAGCCGCACTTCTTGAATCTCTCGGCAGTATTGTCAGACGCGATGGTAAAACTTTGAGAATTAAAGTTGCTCCTCCCGGTTCCTACGAAGCTAGTTACGATCTCGTTCGTAAAATGCGAGCAAGTATTTTGTGCCTTGGTCCGCTGCTAAGTAAGTACGGAAAAGCGCGAGTGAGTCTTCCGGGTGGTTGCGCGATTGGCACTCGTCCAATTGATCTTCACCTTGATGGCATGAAGGCGATGGGCGCAGCGATTGAAATTAAAGAAGGCTATGTCGAAGCTGAATGCAAGCGGCTTCAAGGTGCGAACATTTTGTTTGAGTTCCCGACGGTTGGCGGAACAGAGAACTTGATGATGGCCGCAGCTCTTGCGCAAGGAACAACTGTTCTGGAGAACGCAGCGAAAGAGCCAGAAATTGTTGATCTCGCAAACTACTTAAATAAAATGGGCGCGAAAATCACCGGCGCAGGTTCCAGCATCATTCGCATCGAGGGTGTTGATAAACTAAAACCTGCTGAGCACACGGTAATTTCAGATCGTATTGAAGCGGGCACTTTGTTGATCGCTGGTGCGATCACCGGCGGAGAAGTGACAGTAAAAAAATGTCGTCCACAAGATCTTGAAGCTTTGATTTCAAAGATGCGTGATAGCGGATTTAAAATTGATACGACTGCTGACTCAATGA
>JAYSYM010000189.1:0-5896 GCA_043727635.1 Bdellovibrionales bacterium
TCGCTTCCGCTTCCTTGAAATCGCCATCATCAAATTGGATTTTTCCAACCTTGTAGCGAATTGACGAAAGAGGGCGCTTATTTTCGTAGAGATCTAAAAGTTTTTGGTAAGCCTTAAGCGATTCAGCGCGCTTGCCGCGCGCAAGCTGTAAGTCTCCGCGTAGCTCAAGGGCTTTTGCGTGAAGATCTTCACCTGATGGTGATTGATCGTAAACTTTCATGAACTGATTTAACGATTGATCAGCGGCCGAGTAATCTCTTAGGTCGTACTGCAATTTAGCTAAACGATAGTGAACTGATGCTAAGTTGCGAGGCTGACCTTTCCAAGCTGCTACTAAGGTTTCAAGATACGACTTTGCAATATCCTTTTGGCCTTTAGCTAACGCGACATCAACTGCAGTTTGCGCACGCTCGATCTTCTCTCTTTCGCTTAGAGATGAAGATTCAGGAATCTTTTTTAAGTAGTCGGCTGCTTTGGAATAGTCTTTTTGCTTGTCAGCAACAACCGCTAAACGAAGGCGAACTGAATTTTGATCAGGAAGTGTTTCGAATACATTCCGCTCTTTACCTTGTAATGTTCCCTGAAGCTTTGTTAAACGCTCGAGAGTTTCAGTGTAAATTTTTGCAGCCTCTTTATAGACACCAGCCTGCTCGTAAGCGCGGCCCGAGTCGTAATTCACATCGATGCGATCAGCGTGCTTAAGCCAGCTGTTTGAGTACTGACTCTTAAGGCGAAGTGCTTCGATAAATCTGCCACTTTCAACTTCATCATGAATATGAGCGGCAATCGTTCGGGCGATTCGAACCTTGAACTTTTCTGGGACGCTGTTATTTGGATTCTGCTGGAAATAGGAAATTAGCTCTTGAGTTGCACGAGCAAATTCTTTGCGTGCAAAGAAGCCATCGGTTTTCAAGAAAGCAACAAACTCTTCAATTTCAGGAAGTGGCTCAGACTTCCAAGTCATGCGATTCGCTAAGAAAGGAGCTAGGGCACTGTTTGCGTCGACTTTACCCTCAGTCTCAGTCTTCTTCTCTGCCTGCTCATCAACTTGTTTCTGAGTTGATGCTACTTTTCCTGGATCGCCCATAACTTTGAACGCCTGAAGGATGTCATCCATCTCTTTTACTGCATTCTTTAGTTCTTTTTCTTTCATCTCTGGCATTTTTCCAGCCAACAAACGAATACGACCAACTTGTGCACCAGGAGTCGCGCGGTATCTGAAGAAGCTCTCAAGGTACGCACCCTGAGCTTTCTTTTGGTCTGCGCCCATGAGCTCAAGAATTTCACCAATTCTCGTCATTGCGTAACCACCGTTATCGCTATCCGGGAATTTCTGTAGGAAGTCGCGGTACGAGAGAAGACTTTCTTTGTAGCGGCTCAACCAAAATTCTGATTCTGACAAGTTAAACGAAGCGTTTGGAAACTGTGCAGCTGATCCTTTGTAGCGACTCTGTGCTGCTTTGTATTCGGCAACTGCGTTTGTGTAATCTTTCTTTTTGAAGAATACGTCGCCACGGCGGTAAGCGGCTTCTACGGCGTCTTTCTTATTAGCAGCTAATTTTTCGACCTCAGCATAAATCGCAAGAGCATCGTCGTATCTATTAATTAGAAGGTACGCCTCACCAATCGAGATCTTAACTTGATCGATGGCTTTTGAAGCTGGCTTTGAACGAGTAAAGCGCTGGAAAGCCTTTAACGCACCAAACGCATCTCCATGATCGAGATACGAGTAGCCGACTAACAGTAGAGTGCGAGTGCCGAGTGGAGAATCTGGGTATCGCTCAGTTAGAGTGCGATAAATTCCAAGAGCTGTTTCCAAATCTTCGTTACGCTGTTCATCCAACCAGAATTGATAATGAACATCAGCCATCATGTAACGAACGATTTCGTCATACTTGCCAGAAGGATGAGTCTTCAAGAAGTGCTTTGCAGCCTTTAAAAACACCGAAGGTCTTTTGTTACTGAAAAGAGTAAGAAGAAGACGCGCTTCTTTATTCTCCTGAGATTCGGTAGGAATAATTTCGTAGACAGGCTGATTGCTCAAAATCGTTTTTAAATGTGGCGAATCAAGTTTCAACATCGGGAAGCGAAGATAAATGTTCGCTTTGCTTGCGATGATCGCGTTCTCTTTGATTTCGTAATCTTGAATCGAGAATCGCTTAAACTCTGGATCTCCGCCATCGAAAATACCGTGCCGAAGATCTTTCTCAACGACTTCAGCATCTTGAATTTTATCTTCAACTGTTGCCTGAGCCAGTTGCGCTTCTGTTCCTGGAACCGTGATGTAGTCAGATGCGGGCTTGCGCTTTGTTGAAGATTTTCCTGCAGTTTTCTTTGGAAGTACCTTTACTGGTGGCTCAGTTGCTGGAACTTCATCCATGTCGGCATCTTGGGCTACTGGTTTTTCTGGTTTATAGAAATCAACTACGAGCGATGAAGGCTGGTCAGTCAGGTAGTCGAAAGTATCGATCGAATCGTCTTTCACTTTGAAGCGAACTTCAACGCCGCCGTCGATCCCATCTTCGTTTACAGTTATAGATTTGATGAGTGAATCCGAGTAAGTACGAAGTTTAACAAGTGAGGTCGAGTTCAATTTTGGAGCCTGAAGAACGATCGTGTTGCCTTCTTTTTTGAGATCGTATTTCCAATTTGAGCTACCGCGGAACTCGAGGTGAGAAGCGTCGCCAATTTGCGAAATCTCTGCAGTCACTTGCGTGCTTGCTAAGCTTTGCGAAAACGCTTTGCTTGATACAAAGCAAACCAGACTTACAGCGAGTAAGATTCGAAGTTTATTTACGATGGTTTCTTGTGCGTTCATCAACTCTCAGCCTTTTCCGTTTTTTACTTGGAGCACGTTCATACAAAGCAGAAGCACATACGGTGCCAAGGTGGCATTCATGTCTCTCGACGAAAGTCCCATCAATTATGAAGTTGGTTACACTTTATATTTTAACTCGCGCGCGAAGCCCGCCTCGACTAGACATCTTCGAGGAGAAATCGACGACAAAGATATGACGTCGCAGATGTTTTTTGACGTCAACTTTTGAGACAGAACCACCGATAGAACCTCGTAAAGTTTCGTCGTTCACATGGATGGAGTTACGACAACTATGACAAAGCAGCTGTGTTTGCGCCTCTTTTCTATTCTCCCAGCCTTTACCCTCGCTTCGTGCGTAACGGTAAATCTTGGTGGTGGTAAAACCACGACCGCTCAGGGAGTTTCATACAATCAGCCCCAAAAACCTTTCGAGGAAATCAAACTTAAAGACGCAGACCATGCATGGCAGAACAAGGACAACGGAAGCACGATTTCGTACTTGTCCACTTGCAACGACCCAGCAGATCCAGGACTACTTGCTGCTCGCGGTGATTTCTTAGCAAGCCTTAGCGGATTAAAAATTGTTAGCGAGAGTGATTCTGAGTTCAACGGCCGAGAAGCGCTAACAACAGTTGCCGAAGGTCGGGTTGATGGAGTCATGACACGAGTCGAGCTTATGCTCTTCAAGAAAAACAATTGCCTCTACACGCTAAGCTTTGTCGCACTCGCTAAAACTTTTAACGACAACCACGCTACCTACGGCGAGTTTGTCCAAAGCTTCAAGGCACCATGAACAATTTAAGTTTAGCTCTTGGAAGTAGAATACTTGGTACTCTGCGCTTTCTTAGCGAACTTGCGTTTTTTATTAAGCAAACGACTCAGGAAATGTTCACTCCGCCGATGTACTTACGCCTCCTCGCGGATCAAATTTATCACATCGGTATTCGCTCACAAAGTTTGGTATTAATCACTGCAGCCAGCACCGGAATGGTGATGGCACTTCAATTTGGACTAGGTTTAGAAAAGTTCGGCGGAAAGCTTTACGTTCCAAAGATTGTTTCACTCTCGATCGTTCGCGAAATTGGTCCGGTGTTTTGTTCGTTGATGATCGCCGCTCGAGTGGGTGCAGGTATTGCGTCAGAAATTGGCTCGATGGTTGTTACTCAGCAAATCGATGCTATGAGGGCGCTAGGTACTTCACCGATTAAAAAAATCGTCATCCCACGAATTCTTGCGTGCCTTATCACGCTTCCAATTTTAACCGCGATGGGAAATATCGTTGGCGTAGCTGGCGGATTAGTTGTTGGCCATCACGAACTGGGACTTGATCCGGGCTTTTATTACGAGAAGATTTTCCAGACTGTAACAATCATGGATTACTTCACTGGAATGATGAAAACACTCTTCTTTGCGTTCTTTATTTCAACGATTTCTTGTTACTACGGAATGACAGTTTCTGGCGGAACACAAGGTGTTGGCATTGCCACGACGAAAGCCGTTGTTGGTTCTTCAATTTCAATTTTAGTAAGCGATTTCTTTTTAACGAAACTCTTCTTTGTGATGTTTGAAATATGAGTGCAGTAGCTGTTGAGATCAAAAATTTTCAAAAAAGCTTCGGTGCAAAGCAAGTCCACAAAAGTGTCGACTTGCAAATTCATAAAGGCGAATGCTTGGGTCTCTTCGGAGGTTCTGGCACAGGGAAATCTGTGATTCTAAGAAGCTTGATTGGCTTAGAAAAACCGGATAGTGGCCAAATTTTTATTGAGGGCGAAGAGATCACTCACCTTCGCGAAATCGAACTTGTTTCAATTCGCAAAAAAGTGGCCTATGTTTTCCAAAACGGCGCACTCTTTGACTCAATGACGGTGTTCGACAATCTCGCGTACCCATTACGAGAACACACCAAGATGACTCCCGAACAAATTCGAAAAGCGATCAAAGATCAGCTCGAAGAATTTGGTCTCGGCGGCAACGAAAATACTTATCCAGCAAATTTATCAGGTGGTATGCAAAAGCGAGTGGGCCTTGCCCGCGCGATTTTACTTCAACCATCGATTGTTCTATATGATGAGCCTACTGCTGGTCTTGATCCGTACAATACAGTTCGAATTCAAGAAATGATTTTGCGTCTAAAAGCCCGTGGAGTAACTTCAGTCTTTGTTACTCACGACATGCCGAGCGCGTTTGCGGTTTGTGACCGCATTGCACTTCTGCTTGACGGAAAAATTCACGGTGTTTACACAATGGCAGAAATTCGCGCAGCTAAATCAGGAAAAATTTACGACTTCATTCACGGGGAAGAACCTTAAGAGGACTCTATGGAAAAGATATCAAAAAAACTCGAATACAAAGTTGGATTGTTTGTTGGCCTTGGGCTAATCGCGATCTTAGTATCGATTCTCCTACTTGGCGGCAACCGAATGGTTTTTACTAGTTACGCAAACTTCCACACGCCGTTCACAGAAGTTCAGGGACTCTTTCCGGGTAGCGTAGTTTCTCTCGCCGGCTTACCAGTAGGTAACGTGAGTGAAATTACTTTTTCTTCGGAAACGAACCAACTCGAAGTTCACTTCCGTGTTGATGCAAAGTTCACTCAAAAAATTACTGCTGGAACAAAAGCAGAAATTCGCACGCAAGGTGCGCTAGGCGATAAGTACATTTACCTCACTCCAGGCGCAATCGGCGGCGAGCTCATCGCTGACGGCGGGTCGATTCCACCAGATGCGAGCGGCGATTTATTTTCGATGTTAACTGACAAGGAAGATGGAATCGGAAACGTTGTTACCGTAATTAAAGAATTGCAAATTCTTCTGGCGACGTTGAATAAAGACAATACGATCGGCAAGACGATGAATAATCTTAGTGTTGCAACTTCGCAAATTAATACCACTCTCGAAGAACTTGACGGACTAATCCGTGATATTCGTGGTTCGAAAGACGATCGAAAAATGCAAAAAGCTGTGCAGAGTTTAGCGAACGTGATGGAGAAAATCGACCGCGGCCAAGGTTCTCTCGGCGCCTTGATCAATGACCCAAGCCTCCACCAAAGCCTAAAATCTTTTGTGGGAAGCTCACCAC
>JAYSYM010000190.1:0-1869 GCA_043727635.1 Bdellovibrionales bacterium
GGTCGGCAACTTTTAAACTTGTGAACGGCATTAGCTGCATTAAGCCTCGCGCTCCCACCGGCGACTGCGCATCGTATTTGAAGTTGCTCTCGGCGCGCATGATTCCCCAAATCATTTCCTCTGGAACAGAAAAGTTGCGAGAAGCAACTGAGACCGCTCGGTCATAAGCTCGCGGATACGCAAACTCCCAAAGTGCTCGACCATTTTTCAAACCATTACGAACTCGCTGCATTCCAAAAGTGATGTCACCCAAGTAAGATGAGCGATGATAAGACTGAACAGCTTGATACTCATTCATCAAAGTTCGGCGATCATTTGCTGAGCGCGTTCGTCTTTCGATTTCGTAGAGTTCTTGTCGAGCGAAACTGTCTAACCCAATAAGCGTTAGGTCTCGCGCACGCTCGAAACGTTTTGATAAGTACGGGTCATTAAATGTTGAGTTACCTAACGGCGCATCTAAGTTGTCTGTAATTGCGCCACCCTCTTCGGATTCTTCTCCGTCGTCGCCCGCTTGTGCTCCATCGATTTCGCTTGTGTCAGCTGCGACTTGTTCTTCACTTTCCTCGTCGGCTGCAACCGCAGGAATATCAGGGTTCGGAATATCAGTACGCTCAGTCTTCGCAGCAGCGATGACGGGCTTTGCTGCATTAGCCGCTTGCGCAGGCGGAGGTGCAGTGGCCGGAAGAGTTTCGAGTCGATAACCTGAAAGCATCGCGTAGTAACCGTAGGACGCATCTTTAGCGATCGTCTGAAAAATTTGTCGAGCTTCAGCAAAGCGCTCTAGGCGCATCAGTGACATTGCCATCCAATAACGTGAACGCTCGGTTGTTGCTGAATCATGAGTTCGACGACCACGTCGACCTTTTGGCTTCGCTGCAAGCGTCGAAAACTTTTGCATGGCACCTTGATAATCACCTTTTAAATAACGAATCCACGCTAAGTGCCACTGTGAATCTCGCGCAAGGCTGGTGTTGCCGAATAATTTTACGAACTCTTCAAATTTTCTACTCGCTCCATCGTAATCTTGAAACTGATAACTCATGAATGCTGCTTGGAAGAGAGCAGTTCTTCCTGTTTTTGATCGACCTGAAAGTTTATAAGCCTTTTCGTAAGCGCCAACTGCAGCTTGTGGCTGACCTGCTCGAGAAGCGACTTTTGCGAGGAGGAGTAAGTAGCCCGGTCGATTTCCTTGCGACTGATTATACGGAAGAAGAAGCTTGAGTGCTTCGTCGACATGCCCCTCACCCACTAAGTGATTCGCAATCAAGCTATCAACTTGATATCGCCCTGACTCAGGCGTTTGGTTTTTAATGGTGATGAGTTCTTGTAGTGCACGGTCAGAAGCGCCCGCCCACTGCAGACGACGAATTCTTTTCTCCTGATCTTTTCTACTCGCAGAGCAGCCAAGCTTTTGCCCACCGACCACACTGTTTTGCAAATCGAACTTAAAATCTTTAGTTACAACGTCTGACGGATACTTTGAATAAAGTTCGCGAGCCCAACGACAACTCTGACTACTTCGACCAAGTTTTCTCTCAATCATCATCAAGTTATAAATGACCAGCGGATAACGATCGCTCGTTTTAATTTTACCTTTAAGCGCCGAGAAGTGAGTCTGAGCGTCACGCCACTGACCTGCAGCGAGAGCAATCTCTCCCAAATGAAATCGGGCCTCAGCACTCATCTGTGGAGTTGCGCGCGAATCAAGAACTGCTTTGAGTTTAGATTTTGCTTTCGCAGTGTCGCCCACGGCTTGATACGAAATTCCGAGCAAGTACTGAACGTGATCCTGAATTCGGGAGTTCAAAAGCTCAGCTTGAGTTAAATAGCTCTGTGCATCGGCATGATTGTTGGATTGAGTAGCTGCGT
>JAYSYM010000191.1:0-5893 GCA_043727635.1 Bdellovibrionales bacterium
AAATTGAGCCAGCGATTGCTGAATTAAATAAAAACGTCGCAGCTGTTGCAGGTCAGATCGATTTGTCGAACTTGAAAGTATTAGAAGTAAAGATGAAGGTAGGTCCGTTGATCTACATTTCTAAAGCGTTTAAGGTCGACATCGACAACGTCGTAAAATATTTGATCTTGTTGCTGGTATTAGTATTTGATCCTCTTGCGATTTCTTTGGTTATCGCATCGAGTGAGGCGCTTCAGGCTCGTGGTAAAAAAGAAACTTCTCCACTGGCTACATCTTCTGCTCCATTGGAGCCACTTGCAGTTGTACCTCCGGTAGATGGTCAGGTAATACACATGCGTTTTGCTCCTGAGAAGAACGAGAAAGCAGTTTAGCCCATGTTCGCAAAAATTTTCGAACGCAAATGGGTGATTCGCTTCTTTGGGCTTGCCCTCATCATAGCTCCGCTGTTCAACACAGCCAGCTCAGTGCTTGAAATTCCAAACATTGAAAAGAAGTTCTTACTTGCGTACTGCTGGCAGTTCTTTAAGAGCGCGCCCGCTCCGCAACAGATTTTGCAAATTGCGAGTGTGATCATCGGTGTGTTGATGCTTCGCGGAGCGATCAGCGCATGGAAATATACGCTTGGTCTTCTCGGCGCTTATATTATTTTACAGTTCACTCAACTCAACGCTGGCATTCGCGACAACACAACTTGGTTGTTCCTCGGTACTAACGTTGCATTCTTCTTCTTTATCGCTGATCAAATTGTTTTGAAGCCCCGTACATCAGCGCCTGCGGCAACCCCGGCTTCTGCTGAAGCTGCCAAGCTTGAAGCTGCTAAACTCGAGGCCGCCAAAACCGAACCAAAAGTCGAAGCTCCCGTACTAGTCGAAGCTTCCGCAATGGTCGAAGTCGCTACTCCAAACGGTTCGGTGTTCGTCGCCGCTGCTACTCCAGCCTCTTCTGCTCCCGCTGGACAGCTAGCACCTGTCGCACCCCCATCAAACGTGACGCCAATTACTTCGCACCAATCTGCTAAAAAAGTTTATGTAAACTTTGAAGGCTTTGGAAATTGGGCCACTGTCAGCGATATCTCTGATGCGGGAATAAAAGTTCGCGCAATCTCTGCGGCTCCCCCTGAAATTACTTCTCGCACGATCGAGTTAACTCTCGGTGCCGCAAATCTACGTTTAAAATTCCACCAGCAAGACGGCGCCGAATACTCATTCGCCTTCGTCGCCCTCTCGTCACAAGACAAGCAGTCACTCAACCAGTGGCTCCTCACCGCTGCCGCATAGATTCATAAACCCTGCGCTTGCAAGTCCCCGCACGACTTCAACCAAAATGACCGTTTCGATCTACATAAATCGCATCATCTTCTCTGCGCCGTAATGCTCATTCAACTTTAACGCAAAGTTCTTTCTATTTTCTCGCGCCTCTGACTTCGCTTGAACTCGCTCTGCTTTCGCCACTGGATCGACTTGCCCAAGCGCAATCTAACAAACCTTTCTCATCAGGTCATCAAACGAAAGATGCGGATGAAGACCCTTTAGTCTTTCTACAATTTCCTCAAAAGACTTGTCCGCTTCGAAGTGATACCTAGCTCTCACCTCTTCGTTATAAAGAATTTTTTTAGTTTCAGCCTTTGTCGTATTCTCGAGCTTCCTCAGAATCTCAAGCTTTTCTTCTCTGGAATGCTTAACCTTTTGAAAGAAGCTTCGAGCCTGTGTCAAATGAGTTAGCTGGAGGGAGCCATCCGCAATTTTAGATCCGATCTCAGGCATGCAGGCACTTGAGCTCTCGTGCTCTAGCTTGATCAGCCGATGCTTCTAGTTGTTCATCAGATAAGTGTTTGATTGATGCTCCTTTCAAGAGTGCGATTTCTGTTTCTGTTTCTGTTTCTGTTTCTGTTTCTGTTTCTGTTTCTGTTTCTGTTTCTGTTTCTGTTTCAACCAAAGATTATTCCTGCGCAGTGAAAAACTCTGTCAAACAAAAAAGAAAATAACTTTGTGCCTTGCCAAAAATATTTACGCATCAGTCTCAAAATAATTTCTTAGGATTTCCGATTGAAGGTTTCAACTTCAAGGAAGAAGTTGAAATAGCAATCTCACGGACGGATTCGCAGCACGCGAGGAGATCAGCGGTGGCCCTACAGTTTCTTGCAAGCAACCCGCGCATCCATCCATGCGAGGGTCTTACTCGATCGCATCCGAGCAATCGAGTCGGCTAACCTAAGAATAAGTTAAATTTGAAAAGTCGCGCCAGCGCGAAAATCTGAAGCTAATAGTTACTGCGGCTGTGCCGCTTTAGATTGCTGCTCGATAACCTGAAGGCGCGATTCCATATCAGTTAAAGTCTTCTTCAACTGTGCGTTTTCTTCCTTCACAGATGCAAGTTCGCGGTGGATCTCTGTGCTGTCATCCATCCACTTGTTATAAAGCTCTTTAATCGCATTAAACATTGTCCAGATGATCGCATCGTTTGTGACGTGCATGAAGCCTTTGGCGTCTGTCCGAACAGCTTCTGGAACGTTTGCTTTTACGTCTTGCGCGCGAATACCAACATAAGTTTTGTCGGATGGTAACCCGAGCACGTTATCTTTTTTGTAATTAAAGTAGATCGGTTCGATTCCAAACATCGCATCTAATCCGCGAGTGAATGAACCTTGTACGTCCTTCAAACGAACGTCTGATGTTACAGACCACGTTGATGTACCTGGCTTACCTGCAGAGTCAGTCGATAACTCAAGTTGATAAGTTGGAGCTGCTACACCGATTCCAAGTCGTCCGCTCGAATCGAAAACGAAGTTTGAGTCAGTAGTATACGCACCTGCGTTTAAGAATAAAACTCCGCGATTGTTCGCAGGAGGAGTGCCTGTGGTTGAGCAAGTTACTGTCACGCGACCGTCTCCGCCAGTTCCACCGCGGTAACCACTGGCAAGTTCGCCCACGCCACCCGCACCAACGATGATGTCATTGATTGCCGTGTTGAAAGGAAGCGTTGCAGACGTAAATGTTTTTTCGACATACGAACCACCACCACCACCGGCAGCTGACCCGCTCCAACCGTGATAACCACCACCACCACCGCCGCCTGCGGGATTACCATTAGTACCATTCATAACGTGATAGCCCGACGCAACTCCGCCGCCACCAGTTCCACCACTGGCTGCTGCGTTTCCGCCTGAACCAGAAGGGCCTGGTCCCGTCGGGCCAGAAGAAGAGTTGTCACCTGTTGTTCCCGCAGATCCATTCGTATTAATTGTGCCGCCCGATCCAACACCGCCAACGCCAGGGCTACCGCCTGCGCCTCTTCCTCCACCGCCCGCACTTAATCCGAGAGATGAAACCGAAGAAGCTCCGCCGTTTGTTGAAGCGCCATCGCCAGCATTAAACAATCCACCACCACCTCCTGCACCCCAAACTTTAATTGTGATCGTCGCGTACGATGCTGGAACTGTGTAAGTATGAGGGCCCGCTGCATTATATGTTTGCGTGCTGTCGCAACCAACCGAACCAACTGGATTGGGAACAATGTTAAACCAGCTCGAGCCATCGAACGCTTGGAAGTTAACACCCGTCCATCGCATTGATCCAGCAACTGCAGCAGCGGTGTTACCGATTTTGATAGCCCCATTGATATCAAGTTTTTGTGTTGGAGTAGCTGTACCGATGCCAACATCTCCGCCCGCTGTAACTTTCATCAAAGCTGTAGCTGCAGAGTTTTGCACTGAAAGAAGATCAGCAGTCTGCGAAGCGATACCTCGAACTAAAAGCGCGCCTTGACCTGAATTAGCTGAGTTTACAAACAATGCAACCGCGCCGTCGTTAGCTGCCGGACCGATACGTGCTCCTGTACCACTCGCGAGATTTACCGCAAGTTTTTCATTCGCTGATGGAGTTGCTGTGTTGATACCCACGTTACCAGCCGAATCAATTCGCATTCGCTCTGATGCGCCAACACCAAAGCGGATGTTGCCGCCAGCATTGTAAGTTTTAAATTCGAGGGCCGGCATTCCAGTTTGAAATTGTGCTAAATTCCCACCAGCTACACTGTAAGCGATTAAATCAAATGATCCAGCATCAGATTCTGCCCTAAAACCAGAGTTAGCACTTGCGCCCACGCTAGAGTTCGCGACGTTTATAAGTTGCGATGAGTTTGCGCTCTTAGCCACGTCTAAAAGATAAGTCGGAGTTGTTCCAATACCGACTTTTCCGTCGCTGTCGATGAGCATGCGAGTAGTAGTTGTTGTTCCATCACCTGTTCCTAGAGCAACCGAACCAACGGGAGCACCAGCATTATTTTGAACTAACTTTATGAACGCGCCTTCGTAAGATCCGACGTTGTTAAATTTGTTGGACAGCACCACACCACTGCCAATAGTACCGTGCAGGCCTGCGCCCTCATTGTACACGTGGAGTTCGTTACCAAAACCTGTTCCATCGGCCACAACAAATTTATCAGTTGGCGCTGTCGTTCCGATACCAACATTACCTGAAGCATTGATACGAACACTCTCAGTGCCGCCATTCGAAGCCGCTAAAACATTTGCAGCTGGAGAATACCAACCAGTATCTGTGTCACCTGCAAAACTAAATGTTGGAGCAGCTGCTGTGCCTGCGGCCGTAGTTATTGCAGCACCGCCGCTGGTTGAAGAAACTAATCCAACTGATGACATATTAAAGATGTTTGAACCACCAGCGCTTACTCCAACAGTGTTTGCGCCGTTCGAATAAAACCCCGTATCTGCATCGCCGTTAAATGAAAGCGAAGGTGCAGCGTTTGTTCCAGCAGAAGCTTTGATTGTGCTTCCGTCGTTGTAAGACGATCCGCTCGTCGCAATTGTTCGTCGTGCAGCAGTGCTATCTGTATAGAATAAATTTGTACCATCGTACTCGATCGCACCAGCTTCTGGAGTCGTTAACACTGGGCCAGAAATAAATTTAAGTGGAGCAGTATTCGCAGCAGCAGTTCCTGCTTTCAAATGGAGAGCAGCTGTTGGAGTTGTGGTTCCAATTCCGACGTTACCAGCAAAGTAGTTCTTTGCTCCGCCTTCCGCATAAACTCCGTAGTCATTGGTAGCTCCGCCAGAATACCAGCGAATAAATAGACCGTAACGATTTGTAATTGAACCAGCCCAATGGTTATTCATTACATAAACACCGTACTGATCGGTGATATTCGCACCACCAGCGTCAGTCTGCGCCATCACACCTACATGCTCAGCCACTGTTCCGCCAGAGAGGTACGAGTATGCAAATACCCCGCGGTTGTTCGCAACAGTTCCGCTAGCTGATGATGCTATTGCTAATGCTCCGTAGTTTCTGCCGATCGTAGCGTTCCCAGTGTTAGACGAAGTTGCATACGAGCCTATCATCTCATCGATAGATATAGCTCCTGCGTTGTTAGTAGCAGTGAGAACCCCGCCATGCGCCATTCCAACATTAGTAGAAGTTGTATTTGGAATTTTAACTTCACTATTTAATCCTTGGTTTTTTACAGTGGCCACCTGACTGGCTGAAGGCGCAACAGTCAACAAACTGTTCATTGCAACGAAATCAGTAGTCGACGATTGGCTCGCCGAAACATCTAGCTTTGCTGTCGGAGCTGTGACGCCGATACCGACGTTACCGCCTTTCGGATTTAACAAGAGATTATAGCTCTGGCTAAGGTCGACTTTGTCGGTCGCTTGAATCCAAGATCCCCACGGTGCGCCCCCAGTACTACCAAAATCGAGAACGTGATTTGAAGGTCCAAGTCGAAGATCACCGTTTTGCACAGTTCCGCTTGTTGCTGGCGCGCCGGAAGTTCCCGCAACTTGTAATCTCATCGTCGCACTAGTGCCAACCCCAACGTTGCCGCCCGAAGGCTGTAATAAAATATTTCCTTTGGTTGCGTCCGAATTCGATTCGAG
>JAYSYM010000192.1:0-1867 GCA_043727635.1 Bdellovibrionales bacterium
GCTCGACTTCTGGCTTTTGCCATATCCGAACCAGCGCGGTCCTTTGTGGGTGAATTTCCGTTCACCACTTCTCTGGGACGTCTTTGCGGTTTCGACATACGCAACGGTCTCGTCAGTTTTCTGGTTCATCGGTATGATTCCGGATCTCGCGACCTTACGTGACCGCTCGAAAACAAAATTGCGCCGAATCATTTACGGAGCTCTCTCGCTCGGCTGGCGTGGTTCAGTTCGTGAGTGGTCACACTGGGAAATGCTTTGCTTGCTTCTCTCGGGCCTCGCAACTCCGCTCGTCTTGTCGGTTCACACGATCGTCTCGTTCGACTTCGCGGTTTCAATGTTACCGGGTTGGCATACAACGATCTTCCCTCCGTACTTTGTTGCGGGAGCGATCTTCTCGGGCTTCGGGATGGTAATTACACTTCTAACTTTGATTCGCGCTGCGATTCCACAGTTTAAAGATTACATCACGATTGATCACATGGAAGTCATGAACAAGATCATCATGACGACGGGTATGTTAGTTGGTTACGCCTACGCTTCAGAATTCTTTATCGCTTGGTATTCAGCGAACCCTTACGAAATTTACGCATTCACCAACAGAGCGTTTGGTCCTTACTGGTGGTCTTACTGGATCATGATTTCTTGTAACGTAATTTTCCCGCAGGTCTTCTGGGTTAAGCGGTTCCGCAGAAGCATTCCTGTTATGTTCGTCATCTCAATTTTAGTGAACGTTGGAATGTGGTTTGAGCGGTTCGTAATTACCGTGACTTCGCTTCATCGCGATTTCTTACCGTCGAATTGGGGAATGTATGCATGGAGCATATACGACACGCTAATCCTCGCAGGTAGCTTCGGAATGTTCTTCACATTGTTCTTGTTATACTTACGAGTAATTCCTGCGATTTCGATTGCAGAAGTGAAGCCGGTCTTACATGTCGGTAAAGATGGAGGGCACCACTAATGCCTTTTAAAGCTAAGAAAAAAGTTGGTGGTGTTGCTGGTATTTGGCTCGATGATCACGAACTGGTGAAAGCAGCGGCGAAAGTGCGTGAGCGCGGATTCCAGAAATGGGATGCGATCACACCTTTCCCGGTGCACGGATTAGAGCAAGCGATGGGTCTTCCGCGCTCCTTCATTCCGTATATTACTTTCGCAGCCGGCGTTTTGGGATTGCTCGCAGGTCTTGGATTAACTTTCTGGACGAGCGCAGTTGATTGGGCCGTCAACGTTGGTGGTAAGCCATTCTTCTCGGGGCCTGCGTTCATTCCAATCACTTTTGAGTTAACAATTTTGTTTGCGGCGTTGTTCTCGGTAGGAGCTTTGATCGTGGTTTGCGGTTTGCCGAAAATTGATCCGCCAATTATTGATAAAGATTTAACGAGCCATAAGTTTGCGATTTTCATTCCAGAAAATGATGTTGGGTATGATCGCGGCGGAGTTGAACAACTGCTTAAGAGCCTGGGCGCCGCTGAAGTGCGCTACATTCCGGAGTACTAATGAGATCAGCATTACTAATTTTATTAGCGGCACTCGTGACTACCGGCTGTAGCTGTTCGGATCGATCTTCTTCAACGAATGTTGAGATCATCCAAGACATGATGGATCAGCCGGCTTTGAAGGCGCAAGATTACGAACCAGGAAATCCGCAGCAAGCAGCTTCGCGTCTACCGCCTGAAGGTTCAGTTCCCGTGGGTTACAAACCGTATCAGTACAAATTCAATCCGGCGGCGGCAGAGGCAGCGTTGAAGAATCCTCTCGAAGGAAACGCTCAAGTGCTCGAGCTCGGTCGTACAAAGTACGAAATTTACTGCGCAGTTTGCCACGGAGTTCAAGGTGACGGTAAAGGCACAGTCGCATCGAAAATGTC
>JAYSYM010000193.1:0-5875 GCA_043727635.1 Bdellovibrionales bacterium
GAAGATACGCAGGTAAACACTCTTAGAGATCAGATTGTGGCTGCGGTTGCGCAAAAATACAGCGTAACTTTGCGATAAAATCTTGAAAGTTTTCAAGTACTTGGTAGCCTTAACTTGAAGGTCACCAAAGTAGACCGGATCTCGAGGAGCAAGAATATGGCTGGGCAGAACTTAGGGAAATCAACAATGACGAAAGCCGATATCGTGGAGAAGGTTTACCAAAAAATTGGTTTCTCCAAAAAAGAGGCGTCTGAGCTGGTAGAGCTCGTTTTTGATTCCCTAAAAGTAGTTCTGCAAAAAGGAGATAAAGTAAAAATCTCTGGCTTCGGTAACTTTGTAGTAAGAGGGAAAAACGAACGCGTAGGACGTAACCCGCAAACTGGTGAGCAAATAAAAATTTCTGCTCGACGAGTTTTGACATTCCGTCCTTCGCAAGTACTAAAGGCGATGCTCAATGGAGAAGACACAACAGGACTTAGCGACGAAGATTGAGACTGAAGAACAGCTTGCGATTGAATTCTCACTAGGAGATCTTTCATTTCAAGAGGCACCTCTTGATGCCGGAAAGATTCAGAAGACGAAAGCTGATCAGCAGCTTGTTGAGGACCTCAACTCAATACCAGATAAAATGGCATTCAAAATTGGAGAAGCAGCCGAGCTACTCGGAGTGAAGCAATACGTTCTTCGCTACTGGGAAACTGAGTTCGAAGCACTTCGTCCAAAGAAGTCTAAGAACAATCAGCGCGTTTACACACGTCGCGATGTTGAAACTGCGATGCTGATCAAAAAACTTTTGTACGCCGATCGTTTCTCGATCGAAGGTGCACGAGCAGCACTTCGGCAGTTGAAGACACAAGTGAAAGACGAGCGTAGCTGGCAAGCGGCCGCACAAGATCAGTCGGTTGTGAAGCAAGCGCTTCGCGGATTGATCGCGGACATTCGCTCGTTGAAAGAATCATTCGCTTAGATTGCTCCGGTCTTAGCAATCTCTTCAGCCATGAGGTTGCTCGGCTTGAGCAGCCTCTCGATTGAATAGGTTTCGCTTTAAATTTGTTTCTATCTTGAGCCCTAACCTCATAATTCGCTGTATATCGTTATCAACTCGTCACGTGACGAGTTAGATGCCTAATCGTCTCCTCGCGAATTAACGTATGCGCACTGATTTTGGTCGCGAAGGTTTACGAGGTGTTCAACTTTTGCTGGTCGATGTCGTGTCGACCTGCCGCTGGAGTTCATCTTAGAGTTCGCTCTCGGTTGCTTACGCTTCGCTTCTGCGCGCATAGCTTTCTCAACCGGATCATTCTTTGTAAAATTCTCTCTCATTAAAATCAAAAGTGCTTCTTCGCTTGAAACAGCTCTTCGATATTTCTGGCTCAACTGATCTTTTGTTTTTGCGAGAAGCTGCTGCCACTCTTCGCTCACCGCTAACTTGAATTCTAAAGTATCTTCTGAAATGTACTTCATCGACTCTTGGACTGCAGTTCTCGGCTTCGCCTGAGCAACAGCTTTTTCGACAATGCGAGTTGAGCAAATTTCTGCGATATCGATCCATTGTTTAAAGTCAGTTGGTGTAATCACAGGGCAAATTTTGCGAGCCTTAGAAATCGTAATCTTTCGAGCGCGAACGGCGTCAGCGAGCTCGGGAATTTCGAGAGACTTGCGGACTACATTAATGAAGTCGTTCGAAATGCTAGGAGACAATTCAAGGAGCTCAGTGCAGTAGAGATACAGACTCGGCACCTCGAACTGTTGATAGATTTGGTCGGCCTCAACCCGAAGTAAGTTCTCGAAGAGTTTCAGGTATCGGTTTTTCAGATCATGAGCATCTGCCATAGTATCGTTATGAATGGCGATGAACGATTTCTTTTTGTTTTGAACCAAACCTAATGCCTGCATGTTCTAACTCCTTTGCAACTCGAGCAATGTAACACGACAATTTTCGCATTGTTAATTTGCCTTGGACTGAATGCAATCGAAGCCACATTTTAGTTTTAATTAGTTTGTTATAAAAGTTTAGGGGCGGCTTGCTTATCGACTTTAAACGATGAATTTTTTGCGCCCATGCATCGAGAGAAATGAAATAATAGAGAGAATTGAAATAAACGAGTGATTGAGAGAACATGAAATACTTAAAAAGAAATTTTAATTTATCGGCCTGCTTCTTCGCACCACTGTTTCTCTCATGAGAAGTGCGTTCATCCATGAAAAGGTCTCCCTCGATTGCATCCGCGCAATCGAGGCCTTAAGAGCAAAATCAGTTTTTATTTTTGCGAAAGCACTCGGCGTAACTCGTCACGTGACGAGTTGGTTAATCAGGAGAGTGTTAATTAAACAGGGGTTAGTCGTGATTTTCCCGTCACGACTCAAAGTATCTCGACATTTTCTCCCGCCGAGAACTCTCGATTAGGAAAATTAGTATTTGCTTACAGGGTTAGTAGCAGATTGTCGCGGATCTATAATCTGAACCAAAACTCCAAATCTGAAGCCACGTGTCTACTGTACTCTGCTTCTGGAGGTAAGATGTATGGCAGAAAATCAAAAACCAGATCAAGGCGGATCAGCGCAGTTTAAGCAGGGTAGAGAACAAGCAAAAAAACTTCAGACTGATCCAGATTCGCATCGACTTGATAGCGGCAACCCAGATATTGGTGATGTCGACATGGGTGTGATCGAAGCGGATAAGCCGACTAAGAAAGATGACAACAGTCCGTTTACGGAACCTTGAGGTTATTCAACCTAAGGCTGACAAGAAACTTGCTTGTCGAGTTTCATTATCAGATAGAATCAAGCTTCGCTTGTTTTTCGCGTTTGGCTTCTTGGCGAGCCTCTTCCTGCAAAGAAGCAAGCGTCGTAATCATGATTGATCGGACTTTTTCGGCTTCTTCGTGAAGCTGCGCACGGCGCTCGTGTTTGTCGTCTGACAAATCTTCTTCTTTTAGCTTTGGTTGATAGAGTTCGCAATGCATTCGGAAATCTTCGAGCGGAATTGGGAAAGTCGGCATCGTGACCATCCCCGAGTTAGCGATTCCTTTTTGTGCCCACGCCGGTAAGAACGGAATGATCGCGCTGAATGTCGGCGGAAACTTAAATGGTTGGCCCCAAATTTCAGAGCCAGTGTGAACACAAATCAAAATCGGAACCTGAGCGCGTACCGCGATTTCAATAAATCGGGGAGAGCGGAATTTTTGAATTTCGTCAGGTCGACCGAAGAAACAATTCGAGCCTTCCGGAAAGATAACTAAGTCGGCTTGCTCGGCATTCTCAAAGTGCTCAACGAGCTCATCGAATTCCAGATACTCATCTGATTGAGAAACGAATTTCGCAATCGGCTTGAGCGGTGCGAACTGAAAGAAGAATTGATCCATGATTCCGCGCGGAACGCGATTTCCCGCTCCAGCGCGAACTATTTCGCGACAAAGCAGTGCCGCTGCCGGTACCCAACTAAGCGGCGAGGCGTGATTGACGACAACAACCAATTTATTTTCGCTAGCCATTAATTCTTTGAGTGGGGGCTCTGATGTAAGCTTGGTTTGCGGCGCCATGAGAGTGAGGAGAGTCGTTAGGTACGGCTCGTATTCACCCAAATTTCTCATTTTGTTTATTAGGTCACTCAACATTTGCCAGATTCCTTAGGCCTCAAGCTTAAGCGAAGTGACCGGTTCGCGGCAACCGTTTAGAGGTCGCCGGAAACCGGAGCTTGTGCAACTTGTGGAGTAGACGGGAGCACTTGAGTCGAAAGAGACGCTGCTGCGACAACAGTACTTGTGACTGTGATTTGTTGAGGAGCCTGCGCCCTTGCGGTTGCCGATCGCGTCGCTTTATCAACTGCCTTTGATAACAACAGTGTGAACACTTGCAGTAAGCCGAAAAATCCAACCGCTACGTAACCGAGAACAGCTGCATCAACTCCGCAAGCCATTCCAACTACTGCTCCGTAGAATAATCCCATGTTGATTGCTTTGCTGTTCATTTTGATTTTGAAGCGGATCAACGCGATCGCTGCACCAATTGTAAATGCACGAGCTAAGTTGTTGTTCACTAACTGCATAACCGCAGTCATTCCAAAACAAATAAACATAACGTTTGCTGAACTCAGTACAAGTTCAGCCGGGCTTTCAGGTTCTTCTCCGGGAATAACAGCAGTGGAAGCTGCTGGAGCAACAGCTTGGTACGAAGCCCAAACTGTAATAAGCATGAGAACTGCCCCTAACAAAGCAGAGTGACCCATGTCGACGATTGCCTCTTGAAAGGTAATCGGCAAGCCCGCAGCTGCTTCCATTGCCGCCAGAGAAGTTGGTGTCATTTATTTATTCTCCAAAAGGTGACGAGAAATCGTGAAGGCATACTTAGAGAAGCTTGTAGTAGCGATCTGCTGGTTATCAAAGAAACTTTGAATCCAAGCAGGAATAGTTCCGCTGTGCTTAACTTCAACGATCACCACGTCGCCATTTTGGTAGCGAGCGATCATCTCTTTTGCCTTTTGGAATTCAGGACTGTTAACCACTTTCTCGCGAAGAGCAGCATCAATAGTCGCTATAACTTCAGTTTTAATTTTGTCATCAACAGTCACTCGAAAACCATCTCGCTCGAACGCTAGGCGCTGGTAAGTTACGCGGGCTTGCGGACGAAGTTTGTGGAATCCAATTGTTGAGTTAACTTGTAGAAGGCGCTCACGAAGAGTCGCTTTCTTTTTTCGTAAAGCATATGCCGGAGGAATTGGCTTACCTTGAAGAAGTTCTTGCTTCTCAGAAGGACCAACTTTGAAACGGAATTTGCGGCACACGCCATCAGCTTTTTGTTTCATCTCCAAATGTACCGGCTCGCTCTCAGAAGGGTAAACGCCATTTGGCGCGTAAGTGCGAAGACGAAGCTTGAAGCGGTTAAGACCTTCTTGAAAGTGATCTTGGTAAACTTTTAGCGTCGCCGAGTCGAAATAAAGTGATTCAATTTCATTGAACTCAGTCTTCTCGCCGAAATAACAAGGCTCAAGATTTGAGTTTAAAAGGTTTAATAAAGCGGGAAGGTGAGACTTCGAGATAACAAACTTATCTTCGATTCGAACAAAAGACTCAGTGTCTTCGTTATTATTAGTCTGCTCACGTTCCGCATCTACTTGCGCAAGTGCATGGCTGTTAAGTTCCATGTGTTTCTCCTCTGGTGACTGACTGAATTGTTAGGTTTCTGTCAGTGCTCCAGCAATATAACCCAGCGCAGCAAAGTCCGAAATTGAAGAGTTGGTCGCTGGAAAAAGCTACAGGAGTGGCCAAAACTTCGACAGTTGGATAATCGCCAAATGCCTAATTTCCCTAGACGAAACCGCCTCTAATGCTAGTGTAGGCCCGGTGAGTACAGAGTTAGATCGAGCTATTATTTATTGCGACGGAGCTTGTTCCGGAAACCCCGGCCCCGGTGGTTGGGGATCAATTGTATGTACCCCCGATTTGGAAGTGACAGAACTTGGTGGGCACCTGACAGCGACGACCAACAATCAAATGGAGCTGCTGGCCGCAACCGAAGCCCTACGGGCGCTTTCTAACTACTCCGGCAAAATCACCGTTTACACCGATTCGGTCTACGTCATTAAAGGTATCACTCAGTGGATTTTCGGTTGGATGAAGCGCGACTGGAAAACGGCCGAAGGTGGTGATGTCTCAAACCGTGAGTACTGGAAAGCCCTCCATGAAGTAGTAGGCACGCTCAAAAAATCGAAAAGTACTGTCGAGTGGAAGTACACTCGCGGCCACATGGGTACCCCTGGCAACGAACGCTGCGATCGAATCGCAGTGGCGTTTTCAAAGCGCGAGTACGTCGAACTATATAATGGAGCCGCCGACCACTATCACTTCGACATTACCGATTTACCAGCCGATCAGCC
>JAYSYM010000194.1:0-1860 GCA_043727635.1 Bdellovibrionales bacterium
CCGCGTTCTAGCAAACCATGATAAGAGACTAACGAAGCTTGGAAGTCTCAATAACTTTGTCCTGCGGAATGCTGAATTGAAGTTTCATCAAGAGTGCACGGTTGCCTGCCCGGTGCCTTCGAATCTCTATTACGACAGCAAAGTTTATGAAGTTTTTTGCGAGGAAGCTGATGATGGTGACGTTTGGTGGAATGTAGCGCGATAAATAAAAAAAGCGCCCGATTTCTCGAGCGCTTTCCGTAGTCTTAAATTCTGAAAAGAACTTATTACTTCAAGTGCTTGCCGATGAGTTTAGTCATCTCAAACATGTTAACTGATTTTTTGCCGAATACTTCTTGAAGTTTCGCGTCCGCGTTGATGTTGCGGCGGTTTTTAGCATCTTGAAGATTGTGCTTCTTGATGTACTGCCAAAGTTTTTTAACAACTTCAGTGCGTGGAACGTTACCGTTACCGATAACTGCGCCTAGAGCAGAGCTAACTGTAAGTGGCTTCATGAACGCAGCTGAAGGCTTGCGTTTTGTAGCAGTTTTTTTAGGAGCGGCTGCTTTTTTTGTTCCGCCAGCTTTTTTAGTAGCTGCTTTTTTTGTTGTCTTCTTAGCAGCTTTCTTCGTCGCCTTTTTCTTCTTAGCCAATTGGTTCCCCTTTGTTGGTTAAACACAAAATACTTTGTGGCTTAAGAGTTTGCCGAATAGAGGAAAAAATCAAGCAATTAGAATGAGTTTTCCTCGGAGAAAGCGATTATTTCTGCATTTTGCAGAGTGAAAACCCCTGTTTTTGCCTCTAGAGCGAGCGCAACCATCACTTCGGCGACCCGATTTGCCCTCACGGGAGTGTATTGTTTGAGGGGTCCGACCAGCAATTGTTGGAAGATGGGGGCCAGTAAAATAGCCGTTTTCTCGAGAGGGCGGCTCTGTTTTCGCTCGCCGATGAGCAAGCTCGGACGCAAAATCACCACCGACTTAAAGGCCAGTGCCTTGATATCCCGCTCTGTTTCTCCCTTGATACGGCTATAAAAAACCCTCGAATCTTCGTCGGCACCGAGTGCACTTACCAAGACAAACTTGCGAACACCGGCCCGCTTCGCCGCTCGTGCAAACGCTAATACATAGTGGTGGTCGACGGTGATGAACGCTTTTTGACTGCCGGCCGCTTTAATTGTTGTGCCCAATGCGCAGAGCGCAACATCACACGGCGGTAATTGCTCGTTATCGAGAGCGCCGAAGGTAATGACGACTTGCTTGAGCTTTGGGTGAGGAGTGAGTGACTTGCGCGCAACGCTCACCACTTGATGAACTTTGGGTGAGTCGAGTAACAATTTAAGAGTGTGAGAGCCTACTAATCCAGTCGCACCAGCAATTAAGCAATTCATAGTCAAAAACGTACTTTGATCCTAGTGAGATGTCATTAACCTTGATCTCGCGACGATTTCGCATTGAGATTAGACCATGAAATTCGAAGTGTCTGACGAATGGAAAAAACGAGCGTTTATTTCTCCCGACAAATACATTGAGATGTATAAAGCGTCGCTCGAGAACCCCGAGAAGTTTTGGGGTGAGCAAGCTGAGCGAATCACTTGGTTCCAAAAGTGGAATAAGGTGAAGGACGTAAGCTTCAACTCGCCAGTGAAAATTGGTTGGTACTTGGGCGGAAAGCTAAACGTCTCTTATAACTGTATTGATCGCCATTTAAAGACTCGAGCCAATCAAACTGCGATCATTTGGGAGTCAGACGACCCAGCTAAAAACTCGCAGAACATTTCGTACCAGAAGTTGCACGATGAAGTTTGCAAGCTCTCGAATGCGATGCGGGCGATGGGTGTTAAAAAAGGTGATCGCGTCACTATTTATATGCCGATGATTC
>JAYSYM010000195.1:0-5863 GCA_043727635.1 Bdellovibrionales bacterium
AATTAGTTTCCAGCGAAAATAATGCTTCCGCCTTTGATCATGTCGATAACTTTTGTTCGATATGTCATTGATACAGCCGGGCAGCCCCAACTGCGACCTTGTTTCACATTCGAATCTTGAACATACGAAGCTCCGTGAATCACAATGGCACGACTTCGAGCTTTAGAGTTCGTTGCAAACAAGCCATCGAGGCGTAATGAATAACCTTTACTGCCAGAGTATGTCTCAGCAGTTAAGTAAGCACCAACGGAGCTGGCGTTCGATCCAGAAGTGTTGCTGAAGCTTTCTGCGTATGCATCGTTGTTAGCATCAGAACCTTTTCCATGAGCCACGTGAAGTGACCAAACCGAACCCGTCGACATGTTGATAATGTGCAAACGCTTTTTGTTTGATGGGAGCGAGAAATCAAGAACTGTTAAAATATTTGTTTTTTTCGCTCGCGACTTATTCGCATCGTGATAGATCAACGCTTTTTGTAAAAGTGCAGTTCGGATTGTCTTGCCTTGATCGACATAAGAGTACTTTGCAAGAACTTGCGCTTTTTGGTTGGCAGTTAAACTGGGCGTAAAGAAACCGCCGGCAGCAAAGTTAGCTGATCCATCGTCCGTGTTCGGAGCTGGGTCGGAACTATCAGAGCCTAGGTCATCTGGCAGAGCTGGAGCATTGGTATCGTAGCCAGCTGGTGGAAATTGCGAATCAGATGCTGGTGCACAAGCAACTGCTGACAGGGCAAAAGCTAGGACTAAAAACGAGGAGCGTAATTGCATCAGAATCCTTTCGACCACATCCTGCGGCCGACTGAAATTATTTAGCTTTCGTAACAACTTCAGTTTCCTAATTGTCGGCGAGCCAACAAAGGCCAGAACCCCGAAACGGGGGACGTATGTCTTGGGTTTTCGTAGCTAAGTAAGCTTGGGCCTTATTGAAAATCGCGAACTGATCGCGTAGTCGCTAGTTCTAAGTCTGAACTTTTTGCCGACGGGGGAGGGAAGGGAAGCGAGTAGCAAGTGCAGGCCTAATGCTGATTTCTAAATTTATCTACCGACTTTCGGCCGGGAGGCCTTATACATCCGTCATCCAACGGAGGACCCCAATGCGTTCAAACATTCGTTTGTTCCTAATCGTATTAACCCTGACTTTTACTTCAACATTCGCGCTAGCGAACGATACTCAACAAGTATTGGCAGATATCTTAAGCCCAGAAGAATTAGCTCAGGAGATGGGAATAGAAGAAGATGCTTCTTCGGTTCTTTCAACAATGCTTTTCACAGATGTTCCACCGCGCTTGCACATCAAAGTTGATAAGTCGCTTCAAGGAACTTCTCCAACAGCACAAACAATGGAAATTTATTTAGACGGCGTTTTAATCAACACGATCTTAGTATCTACAGGTCGGCAAAAAGCTGAACTAGCAAAGTCAGGCAGAACTTACTTCTCAAGCACTCCGACTGGAACTTTCAAAATCTATCGCCGCTCAAGAAGTCATTTCTCTCAAACTTGGCAAGCTCCGATGCCATTTGCACAGTTCTTTAACGGCGGGATTGCAATTCACGCAACCAGCAAAGACCACTACGAAGAGCTCGGCTCTCGCGCTTCAGGCGGCTGTATTCGCGTTACTTACGAGAATGCTGAAATGATTTGGAACTTGGTTGACGAAGTTGGTGTTCAAGCGACTCGCATCACTGTCTCCGATAACGGTCTTTAGTCTTTAGTTGTAAAAACCTGCCTGTTCAAAAGATCAACACTCTCTCTCGAACACCGGCTGCTCAGCTGGTGTAGTCTTCCTGACACCCTCCTAAGTTTTAGATGTTACGCACAGTCGCTCTCCTCTCAAAAATCGCTGTTTTTCTGCAGTACACTAGGTAAATGGGAGGTGATTATATGAAATCAATCATCGGTTACTTGGTGGTGATTTGTGCGTTGGTCTTACTGACGCTAGTCGAATATCAGACCTCTGAGGCAAGTGATAGTGCAGGCAGCGCCTACTATTCAAATGCAGTGACAGGTGCTTCGTTCGGTTCAAATGCTTTGCAACTAAAAGGTAAGTCTCAGAAGCGATTGGTAGCGGCTAATAATAAGTTAGCGGTGTGGCCAGAGCGAATTCTGAAAGTGAAACATCGAAATTTTTTGTTAGCTCAAGCTTTCGCTATAAAAGCTGAAGACTATAAAAAAGAGATGGGCAAGTTCCTCACCAAAAAAGACGACTACATTGTTTTTGCTGCGGAAGATGAATCGCGATTTGACGGGTTCTTTGTAACTTTAAATAAACTGCCAGTAGTGATTAACGAAACTGACGGTGAACTTGGAATCGTGACGGGTAATGTGATCGTGAAAGTGAAATCCCCTGAGGTGGCCGGGCTTGTTGCTTCTGGGTCGAAATCAGAAATCCTTAGTATCAACGATCTCAAAAAGACGGCGACGTTAAAGTTACCGTTGGATCAAGATATGACTGAAGTGATTCACTCGATTCGCAATCACTCTGGTGTTGAGAGCGCCGATTTTCTGATCGTAACAAAAGGAACTTAGATAGCGCGGGCGCTATCGAGAAGCTTAAAGCTTCGCGCTGGCGCCGGCGTAGATAAGGCTTCCGCCCTTAACTAGATTAATTACCTTCTCGTAATACTCCATGGCGAGAGCCGGACAGCCTTGGCTACGCCCTTGTTTACGAGCTTCATCTTCAACATAATCAGCGCCGTGAATCACAATTCTTCGCGAATAGGCGTTGGAATTTGTACTAGCTAATCCTTTTAAGTTAAGCGAGTAGCCATGGGTTCCCTGATAAGTTGTGTCAGTCATGTATGGGCCGAGAGACGTCGCATTTGAATTCGCGGTATTGCTGAAGCGTTCTGCGTAACCATCGTGATCAGCGTCAGATCCCTTGCCGTGTGCTGTGTACGTGTTCCAAACTGCGCCGGTCGATACGTTCATTAAATAGAAACGCTTTTTGGAACTGTGAAGCGAGAAATCAATTATGGTTAACGCTTTTTTATTTGCAAACTCGGCTTTGTTTTTATGGAAATACAAAGTCGCCGCACGAAGAAGTTTTGTATTAATCAAATGATCGGGATCGAAGTGGCTATATAAAGCCAAAATCTGTTCATCAGATAACCTAGGAGGTTGAGTGCCGCCATCAGGCTTAGAGCTGTTGTCCGGTTCGCTAGGCGAAACTGGTGCAGGGAGTTGAGTAACTGGTTTGATGGCTTCTTGCGGTCCGCACCCGGTAAGTAGACCGGTCATTAGTCCAAGCGCAACGAATCCATTCGTAAGCGTACGAAGCATTAGCTCTACCTCCTGTATCACCATGCTTTTGTGTAAACTATAATTTTCACTTTTGATGAGACGCATGAACAGAGTCGAGGCCGTTAAGTTCGACAATTGTCTCGACTAGTTTTCAACGGGAATCCGCCTCGGAAGCGGGACTTAGGTGTGTTGGGCGTTAGTTGGATGTTAGTTGACTGGGATTTTCCACGACCAAGAAATAGGGCGTGGTTAATATTCTTCTTCGCAGTTTGTGCTTTTTTATTTGAGCTAATGAGTTCACGAGCGTGTTTTGAATCGCCAGTTTTAAAGCGTGCTTCGGCCGACTTTGGCTGAAGGTTAGAAACTTCTTTCCAGATTTTTTTCGAGCTTCGTTTCTGGGCTTTCGCTGCGAAGACGCGACATAGCGGTAGTCTACATTAATTCGCGAGCGCGAGCGACTAGCCCTTCGGTCACGGAATGAAAGAAATTAGTTTTTACGATTTTTTCTTCAGGGAAACGATCTCTTAAGCCTTTTTGGATCAGCGCTAACTTTGAAGTTCCACCAGTGCAGTACACTAGATCGATGTCAGAAGGCGAGATCTGTGCAGCTTTAATTGTGTCATCCATCGTCTTTAAGATTTTTTCGGAAGGTGCACGAACGAAGCGATCAAAGTCATCGCGGGCCACATCCATTGAAATTTCAATGTCTGGGTAGTCAAATGAGAATCTCGAAATCTGCTCCGTTGTAAAACGTCGTTTGCAGTTATCAATGTTTTCAAATAAGTCGAAGCCGAGTTGGTCATCAACCAACACGAAAAGCCGCGCTAATCGAGATTTGTCATCTTCGGTGATAGCCCAACGATGTACGTCTTGAAAGAAATTGAAGTACTCACTTTTTCTGAGTTGTGCGATATCGGCCGGAGAGCAGATGTGGTCAAGAAGACTTTTTGGCATCTGCAAAATGTTAGAACTCATGGGCACGCGATATGAAACCTTTGAGCCAAACCACGGAGCGATTTCTTCCTGCATGAAGGATCCATCAACAACGTCACCAGCTACGCTAATGCCGCCCATCGCAAGCAAGTCTTCGTTCTTGTAGGCTTGAGGGCCAATTTTGATAACTGTGAAGTCGCTTGTTCCGCCGCCAAGGTCGACGACTAAGACAGTTTTAGGTTCGGTAAGCTTTTTTCTAAGTTCAAAGGCTGCAGCCAAAGGTTCAGCTAAGAATTCGATATTTTTGAAGCCTGCAAGCTCAGCGGCTTTTCTCAAGCGATGTTCGGCGATTCCATCTTTCACAGGGTCATCAGAGAATTTTGCCGGTCGCCCTAACAGGACAGTGTCGGAGTCCACGCCAAGTTCAGCCGTTGCACGTTTTTTCATTTCAAGGAGAAAATAACTTATCAGGTCCTCTAAGCGAACAAGTCGATTGTCGATCCACGAGCCCAGAAAGTTTTCGGACGGCAAAAACTTTTTTATCGAGCGAATGAGTCGACCCTCAGCTTGGCTTTCGCTGTACATTTGAACAGCTTCTTGTCCGTAGTAGCACTGACTTTGATTTGGAAAGTAGAGAATACTTCGAAACACGCTTGGGTCAGGCGCAGTTTTATCGAGCGCCACTGCCGGCATATCAAGTTGCCCATCGGTAGCGCCTAGAAGTGAGTTACTTGTTCCAAAGTCGATAGCAAAAACCACTGACTTAGATTTGAATACTGATTTTGACATGAAGGTAGAAGCCTAGAGTTATCTAGGCCGTGAGTCTACTGGAATTCCACCAAGATGGGTAATCATAGGCTCTTTAAACGATCGTAGATAGAAATTCTGAAGGACAAGTTCGCTTGATGGATAAGAATCTGAGTGCCGTAAGGCTTGAGCAAAGGCGCTTAAGAAACTATGTACACTTGCGATCTCGATTTTCTGTTTGTCGAGCTGATTCGTGATTGAGTTGGGGGTGGTAGCCGTAATTTCAATTCTGTTCAAGTTTCTAAATTGAAGTTCGTAAAATCTGACCATTCTTCTCAACACTTGATTTCGATACAACAGCTGAGCATCAAGAAGAGCTTTAGTTTCTTTCACTTGTTGGGCTCGATGGTGCGCAGTCGCTACTGCAAGCTCATGGGTATACTTTTGCATGTTCGTATTAGCTAAATAAATTTCTTCAACGTAAGCGGTTGTTACTCGCTCTCGCACGCTACTAAGTGCTTCAAACAGTCTAGTAATTTCTTTTTTTCTACTTTGAATCTGCCAGAAGAAGTTCTTGTTCGAGTAAGCGTCAATAAGATTTTTTAAGCGCCAGTTTTGGTTACGTGCTTCGAATTTTGAAACAGCAATTCTAGTATCTTTGAGCTTAAACGTAATCTTTTCTGTGAAAGAAGCTGGTAGTGCCGCTGCCGCTACTGCTCCGCCGAGTGCGAACATGAACCCAAGTATCGTTCCTGCGCCAGGAAAAATAGTTGTTCCAACAGCTGTAGCGGTAATGATTCCAGTAACTAGAGTGACGAAGCGACCAGTTGCGATTGCAAGTCTCCAGGTATTATAAAACCAGTTTTCACGCAACTCATCGTCCACGAACAGAATCTTTGCAACGTTCCCAATCATTAGCCGTGTGATGCGAGCTTCGTCAGAA
>JAYSYM010000196.1:0-1857 GCA_043727635.1 Bdellovibrionales bacterium
AACGAAAAGAAAATAAGTGCCTTCATCGAAACTCCTTACTCAGCTTTAAAGCCAAGCTCTTCAATTGCTAGTGTGTTTACAAGGCCAGTCCATCCAACGAATTTTCCGACTGGCTTTTGTCCGAGAATAGTTTGCTTTAAGATTAAATGTTTCAAAACTTCAATCGGCTTTTTTGAACCTGAAAGTCGAACAAAACCTAAATTGAGCCCGAGACCTTTCTTTCGCGACACTTCCTTCATGTCGTACCGATCTGGATCATAGAATTCGTGGAACGTATTCGTGTTGAGCCAAGTGCGATAAACTGAATCAATTAAATTATGCGAGAAGTAGCGGACCAGCTCTTGGTCACCGTAACGTTTGAATCCACGGATAGCTAAGAAGCTCGTGTTAATCCAAACACCACCGCGCCACATATCTTTTTCGAACGTAGGATCATCATGAGCGACAGTTGGGAATGGGCTTCTCGTGTTGTACTTCTTCGGGTTGACAGCATGTTCACGCAACTTCAAGTACCGTTCGCGTGTCGGCACTCCTGCAGTTAATGGGAAGAACGAGGCTACGGTAGAAATTTTAATCTGTTTGCCGGTCGTTAAATCGAGGTCGTAGTAGATACCATCTTGTTCATTCCACAATAAGTCATTGATAGCTTTTGAAGTTTGAGCGGCGCGAGATTTCAATCCTGCGATATCAGCTACAAGTTCTGCTTTGTTGCCGATATTGCGATCGATCATGAACTGAGCAAGTTGAACCAACGACTCTGCATCCATCACTAAGTAAGAGCTGAAATCTACAGCACCGATCTTAGTTGTGTCGTTGTAGTGAGACTCATCGCGATTTCCGAAACGTGGCGAGTTATCGATTCCTGATTCGTAAGCGTGACCCCAAAAGAAAAGTCCGTTGCTTGCGCGACGACTTTTCCAAAGCCACTGATGATACTTTCGAAGTTTGCCATAAATATCTGTCACGAATTTTGGGTTCTTGGTTTTCGACAAAATATCGACAGCAGCCCAGCTCAACACCGGCGGCTGAGTCCATGGACTTACGCCACCAAGAATGCTTTTAACGTGAGGCACGCGCCCGTCAGGCAACTGGTTGTGAAGAACTGACCGAATGATTTCTTCAGCGATTGAGGCGTTCTTATGTTTCCAAATTAAAGCGATGAAAGCTGAATCCCAAAGATAAACTCCTTTGTACATTGATGACGGATGGACGTGCCAATGTGGATTCTTTCTTCCGGGAGATTTTAGGTATTTGTCGGCTTGCGCATTAACTGCGTTGAAGGCGTCGCTCCAAAATTGGGGGCGATCGTCGGCCACGGATGTACAAACACTCAACATAGTGACGATCAAGGCGAGCAAAATTCGCATTCCAATCCTCCAGAGCTTCAATAGCGCTTAGAACTCGTATTCGAGAGAAAATAATGCAAGATGCGAGCGCAGAAACATCGCTCCCAAAGCAGCAACAGGGACTACTCAAGTTGACCTTTGTGGGTTTTCTAAGTACCAGTAATTACATATGAAGAAGCTAGTTCGAGGGATTGTTGAATTTCGGAAGAAGGCTCTTGCGAGCTATCGCGAGAGATTCGAGCAGCTTGCTTTGGGCCAATCTCCCGACACTCTTTTCATTGCGTGCTCTGACAGTCGCGTGGCGGCTAACGTTTTCGCATCAACTGAGCCAGGTGATCTATTCGTAATTCGTAACGTAGGGAACATGATTCCTTGCTGCGGAGATGATGGACACTCATCAGCTGATGAATCAGAAGCTGCGGCAATTGAGTTCGCAATTATCAATTTGAATGTGAAGCACATCATCGTCTGCGGACACTCAGAGTGTGGCGCTATGCATGCTCTCATTCGT
>JAYSYM010000197.1:0-1854 GCA_043727635.1 Bdellovibrionales bacterium
GAAACTGCGGCCATCTTAGGAAAAAAATTATTTATTCAAGTGACCACTGATGGTGCTGTTGATTCCGGCGCAGAAGCTAACAACTCAGGTTTCGAAGCGACTTGGACGAGTGATCGAGGCGCTGCGAACGTCAGTTATATTTTGTACTTTGATCCGGCTGGTCGTGCTGCGACTTCAGGATTCCAAGTTAATTACTTCACTGCTGGACAAGAGGGTTCTGAATCGACAATTCTTGGAACTTCAGAAGGTGCGGCAGTTGCTGTGTTCGCAAATTACTTAAAGTTAAATAACCGCATGGACTTGTTAACTGGCAGCGCTGCTTCGATTTTAAATGGCGCTCTTTTAGAGAAGGCAATCAAGTTTGCATAAGCCGATTCGCAAATCTTATTTGATGATAATTATCGTAGGGGCTTTATTGCCGCTACTGTTTAATGCTTGCGGTGGACCAAACGGGCTCCATGGGCTCAATGAAAGTTTGAGCTTAAGTTCGACAGGCATCATGCAAAAGAAACTTTGCGAAACTGCGTTTATCGCTAACTATGCTACGACCTATCATCCGCTCATGAGGACCAGCTGTAACCAATGTCACTCAAATGCTCACGGAAGCAATGACGTGCGTCTGTCGTACAATGCCTTTCAAGCAAAAGGTCAGAACCTAATTGATTTTCAAGCTACCACTCCTCATGGCGGCAACAATATTAATCTCACTGCTGAAATCGCAGCCGTCCAACAACCTTGGGCCGATGCGAATACTGCTTATTCAGAGTGTCTTGCGGCAAACCCTGATGAAGTTTCTGAATCTGGCTTACCGTTCAACGTGAGACAGAAAGCACTCGCCGGTATAAACGGAAATTTTCGAGAGTACGAGTGGGATCTTTATGTTGATTCAGGCGACCGAGCAGGTCAAATCCGCGCAATGTTCAGAATCGAAGCTCGACTCTATAGTTATCAAGGCGCAGTCGTTGGTTACGAGTTTAGGAATCCATCAATCCAACTGGTAGCTGGGCAGCCAGCGGTCCAGCTTGACGGCATTCGCATCACCGCGAACGGTCAGCTGTTAGACTCTGCTACGACTTATACGAGCGTATCTGCAGCTGTTAGCGATACTACTAAAACTATGATCGCAATGAACCTTGGCAATGCACTGGTGTACGTTAACGGTGCTTCTGCTACCCAACCCGTTGGCTTTCAATTCCTTAATCTGAAATAGCGACTACAAATTGACGTGCTCGATGTGTTGAGGCACTGATGAGGAATGCGCATCGGTGTGATCGTTAAACTCGTCATTTTGTTTTTTACGCTCGGTTTGGTTGTATGGGCATTGATCGCAGTTCGTGAAGGATCGATGGAAGGCTTTTTTGTTTCTGTCGCTGGCGTCGACAACTCCAAACAAATCAATCTCTGCCGCAACCGAATTCATTCGTTAGACCTCGGAACTAATCGTAAAATCGAAGAGTCGCATAGCGGCGGCGATTCGCAGTGGAAAGCGTTTGACCCAGACCCGCGCGCCCTCAATTACTTGGCTATCGAGAAATGGCTTGGCGAACACTGCTATGTTGACTCGGTCGAGCGTACCGATTCGATGGAAAAGCTTGGGCTCTTTGAGACCATAATTAAGATCAAGTTTATTGACGGGCAAGAAGCTAGCTTGATGCAAAATTCAGCAAACTCGAATATTTACTCGTGGGATGGCCGCTTTTACGAGTCGACCGAGATGACCTCTGCACTTGCAGAACTGATGGCCTTAGCCGGCTGGAAATAGCTATTCGCCTGTCTTGACAAAGATTTAGCCCTTATCTACTGTGACCTTTCGCTGATATTTTTCTTACGTTCGGGAGTAGCTCAGCGGTAGAG
>JAYSYM010000198.1:0-1851 GCA_043727635.1 Bdellovibrionales bacterium
CTGTTGATCTGGCTCAGGCAGAAGCGATCACAATTGAACAAGATAAGTTAATCGCTGACCTCCAAAAACTTTCTTCAGAAATCAAAGTCGTTTTTAAATATCGAATGGTGCTTAACGGTGTCGCGATTTCTGCTCCGTCATCGACATTAGAAAAGATTAAAGCACTTGCGAATGTGTTAACGGTCGAAGGCTCAGGAAACTTCTCTCGCCCAGTTCTTAAAGAAGAACCGAAGAAGCCAAGCTGGGAAAATATCAAAGAACGCAATTCAGTGAAGTTCATAGGCGCAACAGCAGCTCATCAACGTGGCCTTCGTGGTCAGGGGATTAAAGTTGGAATTATCGATACGGGCATCGATTACACGCACGCAATGTTTGGCGGCGCAGGAACAGTTGATGCGTTCAAAGCGGTTGATCCAACTCAAGCTAATGCAGGGTACCCTTCGCAAAAAGTAGTTGGCGGTATTGATTTAGTTGGAACGAATTACGACTCGGCTTCAGGGGATTACTACGATCGTACTCCTAAGCCAGATGCGAATCCAATTGATGAAGCTGGGCACGGCACTCACGTAGCGGGAACAGTTGCTGGGATTGGTGACGGCGTAAATTCGTACGACGGCGTTTCTCCAGATGCGCAGCTCTACGCAATTAAAGTATTCGGTAAAGACGGCTCAACCGGCGATGCGGTAGTTATCGCAGCACTCGAATACTCGGTTGATCCAAACGCAGATGCTGACCTCTCTGATCGACTTGATGTTGTTAACTTATCGTTGGGTAGCGGCTACGGCGAGCAGCACATTCTCTACACTCAGGCTGTTCGCAATACTGTGAATGGTGGAGTGTCGGTTGTCGCTTCTGCAGGTAACAGCGGAGACACATCATATGTTGTCGGTGCTCCGAGTGTTGCTGAAGACGCTCTTTCAGTTGCAGCATCAGTTGATGATATGGATCACAACTGGAAGTTTAGAGGAGTAAAATTCTCTACAGTGAACGATCCAGAGATCTACACTGAAGCAGTTGAAGCCGCTATTGCGCTATCAATCGAAGAAGCTGGTGATGTTCGTGGCGAACTTGTTTACGTCGGCCTTGCCGATAAGGACTTTACTGATGAATTAAAGGCAAAGGTCGCAGGTAAGGTTGCAATCGCTGATCGCGGCGGCGTTCCTTTCTCAGAAAAAATTCGTCGTTCGGTTGAAGCTGGTGCAATTGGAGTAATTGTTATTAACAATCAACCAGGTCCTGCGTTCATGATGGGTGGAGAAGGTGAGTTCAAGGTACCGGCTATTATGATCACACTCGAACTTGGTACCTCTCTGAAGTCTGCTCTAGAGCAAGGGGCAGTTACAGTTCAGTTCTTAACTGATAAAAAAATCGAGAAGCCTGAGTTGATCGACACTATGGCTGCTTTTTCTTCAAAAGGTCCGCGCTCTCTTGATGCTTTAGTGAAGCCAGAGATCGCTATTCCGGGAAATGCGATCGTATCTGCGAAAATGGGTGGCGGTGCTGAAGGTGAAGCAATGTCGGGAACATCAATGGCAGCGCCGCACATGAGCGGTGTGATTGCATTGCTGAAGCAAGCTCGTCCGAAGCTAACTGCTGTAGAGTTGAAGGCAGTAGCAGTTGGTACGGCTAAGTCGATGGTTGATGAAAACAAAAAACCTTATTCAATTAGTCGCCAAGGTGCTGGACGGGTTCAAGTACTTGCGGCGCTTGATGCAAAGCTTATTGCTGATCCAGTTGCGGTGAGCCTTGGTGAAATGACTATTGAAACTCAAAAAGTTGTGAAGCGTGAGTTCACTGTTAAAAACATAAGTGATGCTGATGTGAGCGTAACGATTGCATTCGAGGGTAACT
>JAYSYM010000199.1:0-1847 GCA_043727635.1 Bdellovibrionales bacterium
GCGAAGCTCTTGGTCTGAAGTTTTTCGATGAGTGCTCTCGATACTTCGTTCAACTGGAACTTATGTTCGTCGATATCACTGATGAGAATCGACTGGCCCGAATGGTAGACGGAACTAAGAACCATCGGATTTTCACGTTTCGCGCGGATATCAACTTTGAACTGCCACAACTTTTCCGCTTCTTCCGGGCGACCGTAAACAGATGCAGTTCGTAGAAAGTTAAATTTTTCGTCAGTTAGCATAAGGAATGCACGTTGAAATTCGAAGCTCGTACAAACAGCCTTGAGAGCCGTGTCCAGAATCCCCGAGAGATCTTCTGATCGAGAGATATCGGTATTAATTTTTTCTAAAACTTTGCCCTCTTGGTAACCTTTTTCTAAAGTCGACTTTGATGTTTGAAGTTCTTTGTATCGGTCATCGGCGTCACCTTCGAAGCGACGAAGCACATCAATCATATTCATATACTTCTCGCGAAACCGCCACGCTGAGATTATTAGTGCTAATCCGACTGTTGTGAACGCAGCCAGTATATATGGGTGCTGAAGGCTTTCAGAAACTTTGCCCGCCTTCAGTGCGGCAACTAAGAAGTTGAAACCAACTGCTGATGAACCTAGGACCAACAAATTTCGCGTTGTGAAAATCGGTAGTCGCCACTTTACAAGATATTCGCAGTATGGATCGCCTCGCCAGCTTGAACGAACAACTTCGATTTGCGCTGGAGCACCTGTTAACAACTTTACGTAAGCGTCAATAATTGCTAGCCAGTTTGCCTCGGCAGCAGGATGCGTAGGCAAAAACTTAGCGTCCGGAGTCAGTAGACGTATGCGACAGTGACGACTCGACGACTCCGTAACTTGATAGATTCTAGTTTTATTAAATTTCGGAAAGAAAAAGCCCATCGACTTAAACGCGGTCGCTGGTGTCAAAAAATGCTTAAGTACATAGTAGTTGGTGCCAAGAATTTCCTGAGTAGTAGTGCGATACCCTGCTGCTCTGTGAAGAGCAACTGGGTCCTCCAGTTTTCCAAATTCTTCGATGAAGTAATTGAAAAACTCAATACTTACCCAATTGGTATTCGATCGGAAGTAATCCTCAGTAAAACCAACTCGCAGCAATATTCTTGTTGTTTGCTCGGTTCCGATCAGCCGCTTTGATTCAAGAACGTAAGGCAACACAACGGACGCGTGAAAATGAGGGCTCGTCCATTTAGGTTCGATCACTCTCTGGCGGCCAGTCGAGGTGCGCTTGCCGTCAAACATCGAATATTTCTTTTTGCGCTTAGATTTGATTCTGTAAAGCAATGCGGTTGCACTTTTGATCGCTCTAGAGAATAGCGAAAATTTTAACTTTGGAGTTACTCCCGTGTTTTCAAAAAATCTTTGCGTAGCTGAATATACTATGTCCCAGGCATATGGATTCATTCCCTTAGCCGAAGCGTAAGTTTCATGATCCATGATCATCACGTTTAGGCTCAGCCCTTGCTTAACCGGATGCGGAAATTTCATTTTCGTTCGCTTGAATCCCAGTCGCCGATAGAGATTAACGAGTTTATCATCAGCAAGAATGATCCCATCAGGTTGGCCATTCAACATTGCTAGTGCATGAATTTTCTGGAGCAATCCCAAAACCACATCTGTCTTTTGTGCTGATGGGTGCACTACCAGTTTGTTGAACTCTGCGAAGTTCTCTAAATTTACTTCGCTACGAAGCTGTTCGATGTCTATCGACTTTGCAATTTTAATTTTATGAATACGGCTCAGACGAAGATCGACCGATGCAACCAACTGACCACCGAGAAATCCACCCAGTACAACGCCTTCGTTCTCTAGGCCGTCACCCATATCTGC
>JAYSYM010000200.1:0-5813 GCA_043727635.1 Bdellovibrionales bacterium
TCTACGAAGCTTGTTGCGAGCGCGTGCTGCGCACGACTGTCATCGTACCGCCAGTCACAACCGCCGAATATTTTTTCGGGGCTGTAACTTGAGGAGACTGCGAATTTTGATAAGACGCTTGAAGCATTATCTCTCCGGGACCGTGAAAGAGCCTCTTCTGCTAGAAGCTCTCCAAGAAGTTTACCCAAACATGGATGTATAAGAAACAACGATTTTAGGCAAGCAGGAAGGTATGGATTTGTTTAAAAATCTCAAAGGGTTAGCTGCGGTGACCTGTTACAAGTGGCTTGAACTATTTGGGTTCTCGCATAAGACTGTCGAATCACGAGCTAGACAGGCGCTATGAGAGATATATTCGACCAGTCACTTCTCAAAACTGTTTTTACCGTCATCGAGCCTCCGATACGTTCGGAACTCTTCGGTAAGTCTCGGTTAGAAGCCCACGCTCAAAGTTTGGCGCGAGCGCAGATTGTTACAGCTGACGCCCGAAAGGGTCGCGATCTTGCTCCCCGAGTCCGACAGAACAGTTCAGTGCTTGAGAGCGCGTATCAGCACCTTTTACAAGCAGTTGAAGAAAAGCGAGCCATTACGCCCGCTGCCGAATGGTTGATCGACAACTTTCACATTGTTCGAGCTCAGTTAAAAGACATTCGCGAGCATCTTCCGCCGGCTTACTATCGTGAACTTCCAAAAATCGAAGAGGGGTTTTTGGCGGGATTACCGAGAGTGTATGGAATTGCTTGGGCTTTCATCGCCCATACCGACAGCCGCTTTGATTCGGACCTTTTAAAAATATTTTTGCGCGCTTACCAGCGAATTCAGCCCCTTACGATTGGTGAGCTTTGGGCTTTCCCGACTACTCTCCGCCTGGTTCTGATTGAAAACCTTCGCCGACTCAGCGTAAGGATGGTGAATTCACAACGTGGTCGTCTAGAAGCTGACAAGATTGCCGATTCCCTGCTGGGACTTGGCGAAAGTCAGTCGAAAACAGTCGAACAAGTTATTAACGAACTTCGAGGTCGGCCGATTGGTCAAGCAGTGGCAGTTCAGCTTCTGCAACGTCTGCGGTTTCAAGAGGCCCGAGTCGGGGAATTATTCGATTTCTTAAACCAACGATTGAGCGAACAAAAGCTCGCGCTCGAAGTGCTAGTGGTCGATGAGCACAACGCTCAAGCAGCAGGTAACGTTACTACTCGAAATATTATTACCAGTATGCGCCTCATGCAGGCTTATGAATGGAAAGACTTTTTCGAGGAGAACAGCTTAGTTGATCAAATTCTCCGAGATAATTCGAACTATGGTTCGATGGACTTCACTACCCGCGATCGATACCGTCATGCCCTTGAAGAATTAGCACGCAGCTCTCCGTATTCAGAAATTGAAATCGCCAAGGCCGTCATCGATCAGACAAGACGACCTGATGCTTCTACCGATCCCGGCACCTATTTAATTGGCGGACAAAGAATTAAATTTGAGAAGCAAATTCGCTTTCGACGGGGAGTTCGCCTTCGCGTTTTGCGATGGTATATCCGAAACGGTACGCCCCTTTACCTGGGCGCCCTACTGTTATTAACTGCGCTACTGACTTTTGTAATAGTAAAGGAGTCCGAGTTAAGTCAGAATTATTTTGGCTGGCTCATGGGCGTTCTCATTGCGATCGTTGCTTCGGAAACGGCGATTGCATTGGTCAACCGCCTAACCGTTGCGTTTCTTGGTCCGAAGTATTTGCCTCGACTCAATTTTGAGAGAGCTATACCAGAAAAGTATAAAAGCTTCTTAGTTGTGCCAACGATGCTCACGGATCCTAAGAAGGTTCGGGAGCAACTAGAGCAAATCGAAATTCATTATCTCTCGAATCAAGATCCAAATATCTATTTAGCGCTCCTCACAGACTTCAAAGATGCAAACACCGAGACGGTTCCCGCTGATAAAAAAATAATCGACGCTGCTTACCGTGAACTCCAAACCCTCAATGAGAAATATCCTGTTGCAACCGGTGAACATCCGCGATTTTCGATCTATCACCGCCGCCGACTTTTTAACTCACAGGAAGGCGTCTGGATGGGTTGGGAGCGAAAGCGCGGCAAGCTTCACGAATTTAATCGTCTGCTTTTAGGCGAAGCGGAAACGTCGTACGCAGACTTAGGCGGAGTTGATGTTCGGGTTCCGAAAGGGATAAAATATGTCATCACACTTGATGCTGATACAAAATTGCCGCGAAATGCAGTAGCCCAGCTGATTGGGACGATGGCTCACCCGCTTAACGCACCGAAGTTTGATTCTGCAATGCGGAAAATCGTTTCGGGCTACGGAATTCTCCAGCCACGAGTGACTCCATCTCTTCCCTCTAGACGTGATACGACTTTATTTAGGGTGTTATCTACCGGTCGCTCCGGCATTGATCCCTATGCTTCTGCAGTGTCTGACGTCTATCAAGACTTGTTCGGGGAAGGCTCGTTCACCGGCAAAGGTATTTACGACGTCGAGGCATTTGAGAAATCCCTTCAAGGAAGATTTCCTGAAAACTCAGTTTTAAGCCACGATTTGTTAGAGGGAAATTTTGCTCGCTGCGGATTTTTGAGCGATGTCGAGTTTTTCGAAGATTTTCCGTCTCACATCGGCGTGGCTTCGATGCGAAATCATCGGTGGACCCGCGGTGATTGGATGCTGTTACGATGGATCTTCGGCCGGCGAGGTAAAGAAATATCAGCCATTGGACGCTGGAAGATGGTGGACAATCTTCGTCGTTCAGTTGTCGCTCCGGCTTCTCTGCTTCTCTTCGTCGGCGCACTCACTTTAAATAAGTTAAACCCATGGCCTTTGCTTCTTTTACTTTTGGTTGGAACATTGGCGCCGGCACTAATCACTTTATGGGCAGACTTGTGGCCGAAGCGACGGCACATTCCAATTCTTCATCATCTTTCGTTCTCTTTTGAAGAATTTAGGAATGGTATCACGCGCGCTGTGCTCGCAATTATTTTGCTTCCACACAACGCGTGGATGTCGATCGACGCCATTGTCCGTGCTCTCTACCGCATGTTCATCAGCAAGACGAAATTGCTCGAATGGACAACTGCCGCTCAAGCTCAAGCAGCATCAACTTTACAGCTAAGAAGCTTCGTTCGAAGTATGTCTGGTGGAATTCTTGCGAGCCTTCTCGGTTTGTTTTTCATTTTGCTGGGCGGCTCTGCTTTCACTCTCGCTATCGCGGCGCCGTTCGTACTCGTTTGGATAGCGTCGCCCGCTTTAGCTCAGTACTTTAGCAAGCCACCTCCGGCTAAGTTCGCTACACCGCTTGATGCCGATCAGATTTGGCTACTTCAATCGACTGCGCGAAGAATTTGGAGATTCTTCGCTACGTTTGTGATCGAAGAAGAAAATTTTCTTCCGCCTGATAATTTTCAAGAAGATCCTATTCCGGTTGTCGCGCACAGAAGCTCACCAACTAACTTCGGCCTTTATCTCCTTTCTGTGTTGTCCGCTAACGATTTTGGATGGATCGGCAACAGCGAAAGCATTGAGCGGATCGAAGCAACTCTTAAAAGCATGTTGCTGCTGCAAAGACATCAAGGGCATTTTTTCAACTGGTACGAGACGACTGATCGCCGGGCGCTAGAGCCTCGCTATATTTCAAGCGTTGATAACGGAAATTTAGCTGGTCATTTGTTAGCGGTTTCAGCGGGGATAGCTGAATTAATCGATACACCTCTTCAGTTCACAGGGTTTAACCGCGGAATCTTGAACACTCTTGCTCTACTAGATGAAGAGTTGTCCGCGTATAAAGTCGAAGATAATTTGATTGCTAATGTGAAAACGGTCTTTACTGAACTTTCGGCGCGATTGCTGACTCCAGATCACATGATCGTAAATCGAACTAAGCACTGGGAAACTTTGCGGACTGAAGCTAATAGTTTAGTTAAGCACGCAAGAATGTTTGCTGGTGATCCGGTTGTGAGCGGTAAAGAGGAAATACTTGCTTGGAGCCGCGCACTTCAAGCTGACATTCAAAGCTCAGCTCGTGATTTTCTGTCTTTGCTCGCGTGGTCAGAGTTTGCAAATGAAAAATTTCCTGACGACACCGAACTCAGTGCACGCCACTGGTGGGAGGGTGTACGTCTGCAGCTGAGTCATCGAGTTTCGATTCGTGAAATTGCTCCGCACTGCTCGAAAATCGTCGCTGATATTCTGGCCATGAAAAGCGCGCAATCCGCAAACAGCCGTGCGATTCCTATTCTCGACGCTGCTCTTGAAGAATTAGAAAGAGCAATTTCTCAGTCGCAAGCAGTTGTGCAGCGGGCCCGCGAAGTTCAATCAATCTGCAGGCAGTTAGTTAAAGAAATGGACTTTGGAATTCTCTATGAGCCGGTTCGTAAGCTTTTCTCGATTGGAATGCGAGTCGCCGAGGGGGAATTAGATCCGAGTTACTATGACTTGCTGGCCTCAGAGGCGCGGCTAACAAGTTTTGTAGCTATCGCTAAAGGTGACGTCCCCGTTTCACACTGGTTTAGGCTGGGAAGAAGCCAAGTAAGAGTTGGCGATGGTGCAGCACTCGTGTCTTGGTCTGGCTCGATGTTTGAGTACTTAATGCCAAGTATCGTAATGAAAAACCCCGCCGGAAGTTTACTCGACGAAACTTGCAAACGCATCATCGGCCGACAAGTCGAATACGGTAATGACAATAATGTGCCCTGGGGAATTTCGGAATCTGCGTACAACAAACGAGATTTACATCTCACTTACCAATACTCCAATTTTGGATTGCCAGATCTCGGCTTGAAGAGAGGTCTCGGAGCAGACCTAGTCATCGCACCGTACGCTACTTTACTTGCAGCAATGTTTGAGCCCACCAAGGCCGTCAACAACTTAGCGAAGCTCAAAGAACAAGGAGCATCAGGTGCCTACGGATTTTACGAGGCAGTCGATTATACTCCAAGTCGGCTACCCGAAGGAAAACCGTGCGCGACCGTGAAAGCTTATATGGCCCATCACCAAGGCATGGCTTTGGTTTCACTCGCAAACTTATTCTTTAAATCTTCTATGCAGCGTCGCTTCCATTCAGATCAATCCGTGCAAGCGACCGAACTTCTTTTGCAGGAGCGAACACCTCGCACGGTTGGAACTTTGCCATCAATTGATGAAACGGTTGATATCGAAGTGGTGAGAGAGCCCGTTGAGCACATTGCTCGCCGCTATCACAATGCTAACCGACCCGTCCCAACGACACAGCTTTTATCAAATGGCGAATACACCGTCATGCTTACTTCTTCTGGTTCAGGCTTCAGCCGTGTTCGCGATTTAGCTGTGACTCGCTGGCGCGAAGATGTAACGAAAGATAATTTCGGGACGTACTTTTATTTAAAAGACTGTGAGTCAAAGAAAGTTTGGTCAGCCGGCTATCAACCTGTTTGCACAGAGCCGACCCGCTATGAAGTTTCGTTTGCAGAAGACCGTGCACGCATCACTCGTGAAGATCACGGCATATTAAGTGATCTCGAAGTTTTCGTTTCTCCCGAAGACAGTGCAGAGATCAGAAGGCTTTCTTTAACAAACAACTCACCAGCTGCACGAGAGATCGAAATCACATCTTTTGCAGAAGTTGTACTCAACACGCAAGCCGCTGATTTAGCTCACCCGGCCTTCTCAAATCTTTTTGTTGAGACTGAGTTTAAACCTGAATTTTCAGCAATATTCGCGACTCGTCGGCCCCGGTCAAATAGAGATACGCGGCGATGGATGATGCATTCTCTTCGCACCGATAGGTATTCGGTCGGTACAGTGCAGTTCGAAACCGATCGATCTTTGTTTATTGGGCG
>JAYSYM010000201.1:0-5787 GCA_043727635.1 Bdellovibrionales bacterium
GGCGAACTCAAAGCTGAGTTTGAGAAGTCATCTTCGCCTAACAAAAGTTTTCTTGTTTGGTGTCTTGAGAACGGCCACATGAATGAACGTGATTATCTTTCGTGGGCGTCGCAAGAATTTCAACTTCCAGTTGTTAGCGCGGCATTTTTTGGAGATGACGATTCGCTAGAGAAGTGGCGAGCGACTTGGGCGACTGCCCGTTCTCTATATTCTTGGGAACCTTCGCTACTTCCTCTTGATGAATCCGTTGGAGTAATTCGAATTGGTTGCCTTGAAGTTCCTGAATTAAAATTTGATCAACAACCGGTTGCGTATGTGCTCGCACCGCTAAGTGGAATGAAATCACTTTGGTCAGAGGCTTTTCCAATTGAAGAAGTATTTCCGCATGAGGAGGCCGCTCTGCAAGTTGAAGTGCCTCCGCAACCTGAACAAACTGCTGTTGCAGTAATTGTTGAAGTGACTGCTCCAGCGCAAGACATTCCCCCTCCACCTCCACAAGAATTCGACGCGAATTCTTTGATGGCAAATTGGGGATCGGTAGAACCAGAATCAGAAATTCCTGCAGAGCCAGCACCAGAAGTTGAAGACTTAGCTCCGCAAATGCCAGAAGGCTTTGCGATGCCCGAAGGCTTCAGTGCCTCTGATATTCCAATTCCTCAAGTTGATATTCCGATGCCAGTTTCGGCAGTGATTGTTGAACAAGCGGCACCAAGCCCAACTATAGTTGTGAAAGCGAAGCCACCGATTCCACCAATGGCGCCTGCTACTGGAAAACCGAGTGGTGATTTCATTGGATTGATCGAGCTTCGCAACGCAAAGGATAAGTTTGACGAGTGTCAGGACTTATCGGAAGTAGCGAACAGCGCCTTCTCAAAGTTCAGCCGCTACTTTGATCGTCATATGATTTTAATGATGAAAGGTTTTGAGCTTCGTCCACACATTTGGGCTGGCAACTGGAACCTTCGCTCGACTCGTCCTGCTGGCATTAATTTAGACCAGCCAAGCATGTTCAGAATTGTGTCTCGCACCAAGCTTCCTTACCACGGATACACTAAGCCATCGGCTGCTAACGATATGTTCTTTGGCGAGTGGACTAACGGCGCAGCTCCCGCTCACCTCACCGTTCTACCGATCATAGTAAAAGATCAACTGGTTGGAATGATGTTAGGTGCTACCGACGGCTCACTCGATGCAAAAGTTGCGTTGGTGGATGCCGAACGTTGGATGAGTGAGATAGCGGCGCACGTTGGTCGCACTAAATCTGCCCCGCCAAAAGCTGCTTAATCTCAGCTGCCTAAATTTCAACGACACTTATTTTTCGAATATCTGCTTTGCTGCCAACTTTATTGGCATCTTTATTGGCTTCGTTACTGAAGGCGAAGTTGATTTTAATTTTCTTCCAATTTCGCGGAAGTGAATTGGAATCGATCTTTTCAGACCACTCTAAAACGATCAGTCCGCTGCTTTGGTCGAATAAATCCCAAAAACCTGTCGACTCGAGATCATCAGCCCCTTCAATTCTAAAAAGATCGAGATGATCGATCGAGAGAGCTCCTGCCGAGTAATTGTTGTGGATCGCAAACGATGGCGAAGTGATGTTTTCCCCTTGGAAAGTCGCAACCAAGGCTCTGACAAATTCAGTTTTACCTACTCCCATTGCACCTGAGAGCAAAACAATATCGCGACCCGAGAGGAGTAATTTGAGATGACTAACTATAGATTGGAGTTCTGCAACTGATGAGATTGTAAAATCACGTTGCGAGTTTGCCACGGTCCTACTAGCTCAATTCTTTTTCTAATAACGTTGCTACTTGTTCAGCGTACTTACCGATGAGCATTCGATCAGGGCCTTCGACTAAAACGCGAATAACAGGTTCAGTTCCTGAAAAACGTACGAAGATTCGGCCGTGGCCTGCAAGTTTCTTTTCGATTTGCTCAATGAGATCATTGTAGCCAGCAATATTCTGCAGTTCTTCGCGACGTCGCACGCGTGTGTTGATCAACACCTGCGGCACGTCTTGCATTTTTTCGTTCAACTGACTGAGCGTCTGACCAGTACGTCTCATGACCGCAAGAACATTGAGCGCGGCGATACATCCGTCGCCCGTAGTAGAAAATTCTGAGAAAATAATGTGACCTGATTGTTCTCCGCCGAGGACATAGCCGTTTTTTCGCATTTCATCGACGACATATTTATCACCAACATCAGTGCGAACTACTTTGATACCACTTTGCTTCATTAAAACATCGAGTCCGTAGTTACTCATCTGAGTTGCTACAACTGTGTCGTTGGGTAAGGCGTTGCGGCCCTTCAAATTCAAAGCGCATATTGCAAGAATGTGATCTCCGTTAACAATATGACCCTTGTCATCGACCATAACAACACGATCAGCATCGCCGTCTAGGCTGATGCCGACATCGGCACGATATGTTTGTACTGCATCAGCAACTTTTGCCGGATACAATGCGCCCGATTCGTCGTTAACGTTGAAGCCGTTCGGAGCATTGCCCATAACGATGATATCCGCACCTAGCTCGCTAAAGATTGCAGGTGCTACTTTGTAAGCGGCACCATTTGCGCAGTCTAAAACGATGCGCATTCCTTCGAGAGTGTAATCCAACGGGAATGAATTTTTCGCATAAACGACGTAGCGACCATCGGCATCGTCGATCCGTTTACTTCGACCGATTTCATCGCTTTTTGCGAGGAGAGTGTTGAGATCAACTTCAAACACCAATCTTTCGATTTCTCGTTCCATCGCATCGGGAATCTTGTAGCCATCTTGCCCGAAGATTTTGATCCCATTATCCATATACGGATTGTGAGATGCAGAAATGACAACGCCGGCATCTGCTCGCATGTTACGAGTTAAAAATCCAATTCCAGGAGTTGGAAGAGGACCAACCAGCTGAACATGCACCCCCATCGAGTTAAGGCCGCTCGTGAGAGCTTGCTCGACCATGTAACCAGACAATCGAGTATCTTTTCCGATCACGACTTTTGGAATTTTATTGCGAGATGGTGACTTCGTAAGAATGTGCCCCATTGCTTGACCGACTCGCATGACAAGTTCAGGTAAGATCGGGAACGTATTCGCAGTTCCGCGAATTCCATCGGTACCGAAAAGTCTTTTGGCTTTTACTGAGCTACTCATTTGAACGCCTCATTTGAACGACTCATTCTGGAGTCCCTGTCGGGACAAGAGTGACTTGAATGACATCAGGAGTGACTGATATCACCTTTACCCCGAATGGAACTTCAACGTTACGAGGTGTAATGACGGCTTTATTAGCGCCGTTTTTGCTTTGCCCAAGATCAATCGTAATCGAGCCAGGGTTTTGGCCGAATTTTTTTAAAGCTGTGCGAGGGCCCGATACCTTCACGGTCACTTTGCGGCTGATTTGTTCTGCGATAACTAAGTTCTTCGGAAGTAAAAACTCAAGATCAACTTCTTTACTCAAAACGAAATCGCGGCGACCCAAAATAGTGACCCACAAAATTAGAGTCACGAAGAGAGCGACAAGCTTGTAGCTTCCGTTCTCAAGTATCCATGATTTCCATTCTGTCTTCGCTCGCTGATTTGGCATTCCGTCTAAGTTCCTTCGATTAAGTAGTTAGTGGTCGATACTTCAAGCCGTAAGCGTCGTACAACGCTTTCCGCAACATCGAGTGATCCATGTTAGCAGTCATCTGACCACCCTCTACGATCCCTACCGATCTATTCTCTTCGCTCACTACAATTACTAATGTGTCAGTTTCTTCAGTCAGTCCAAACGCAGCTCTGTGGCGAGTGCCGAGGTTTTTATCGAGCGCCGGATTTTTCGATAACGGGAGGAAACAACCAGCAGCGAAAATTCTTCCGCCGCGAATGATCACCGCTCCATCATGCAACGGACTTGTTGGCTGAAAGATTGCGGAGATCAGTTCACCACTCACCGCTGAGTCGATTTCAGTTCCCATCTCGATGAAGTACTCAAGATTGATTTCTTTTTCGATCACGATCAAAGCACCATTACCACGCTGCGCGATTTGCACGGCACCCTTAGCAATTTCTTCGATAACTTGCGTTTCTTGTACGTGAGAGGCACCTGTGAAGAACGGATTACTTCCGATGTGCGCAAGCGCTCGACGAATTTCACCCTGAAAGAGAATCACTACGATTAAGAATAAGTTGTTGAAGAACTTTTCGAGAATCCAATTGAACGTGAAAAGTTCAAACCAAATACTCATCAAGTAAGCGATCGCGAGAACGCCAAGACCTGAGAGCATTTGGACTGTACCAGTGTGACGAATAAGAATTAAGACCCGATAAACGACTGTCCACACGAGGAGCATGTCTATCAGGTCGAGCACTCTGAGTTGCGTTACTATGAAGCTGAGATTTTCAATTATGGTCGAGAACATCAGTTATGTTTTTGGCCTTTAAGCTGTTACGGGACCAGTATTTCCGACAGGGTCATCCCCGCCAGTTTTCTTTCCTTCGTCTGCCTTCACATCTTTTTTACCAGAAGCCTGATCTTTCGCCATCTCTGTTTCACGAATTCCGCGCTCTCTCGTAATATCATCGAGAGTTGCACCTTTACAGAGCATATCGACTTCATTTCCATCGATAGTTTCGAATAATACGAGAGCATCAGCCATCATTTTAAGCGCTGGTCGGTTTTCACCGAGAATTCTGAGAGCTCGCTTATGACCATCGGTAACTATGGTGTAAACTTCAGCGTCGATCTCCTCAGACTTTGCTTCTGAGTAGTTATTCGATGATTGAGACATTCCAAGGAAGTTGTTTCCCTCTTTTTTCTCCCAAGCGAGAGGACCAAGCTTTTCGCTCATACCCCACTCACAAACCATGCTTCGGGCAATCCCTGTCGCGCGTTCGATATCATTACCGGCACCAGTCGTGACCTCGTTGTAAATGATTTCTTCAGCTGCACGTCCGCCAAATAAGAAGGCAATCATGTCTTGCGCTGCTGTTCTGGTTAAATTTAGCCGATCTTTCTCTGGCAAAATTTGAGTCAGACCAAGCGCCATACCCCGCGGGATGATCGTTACCTTGTGGATCGGATCAGTTCCCGGAATCATGCGACCAACAATCGCGTGACCTGCCTCATGGTAAGCAGTGATGAGTTTATCTTCTTCGCTGATCACCATTGATCGGCGCTCGGTACCCATCATCACTTTATCTTTAGCCTCTTCGAAATTTTTCTGAGTAAGCTTGTTCTGATCGCGGCGAGCAGCGATCAACGCAGCTTCGTTAACTAAATTTTCAAGATCTGCACCTGTAAAACCAGGTGTACCGCGAGCAATTTTCTCGAGGTTGACATCGACAGCTAGTGGCGTCTTACGAACGTGAACGTTCAAAATCTTCTGACGGCCATTTAAATCTGGCTTGTTAACAATTACGCGTCTATCGAAACGACCCGGACGCAACAATGCAGGGTCAAGGACGTCAGGGCGGTTTGTCGCTGCGATCAAGATCACACCGTCATTTGATTCGAAACCATCCATCTCAACCAGTAACTGGTTGAGAGTTTGTTCACGTTCATCGTGACCACCGCCCATGCCTGCACCACGATGGCGACCGACAGCATCGATCTCATCGATAAAGATCAAGCACGGAGCGTTTCGCTTTCCTTGTTCAAACAAATCACGAACCCGGCTTGCACCAACGCCCACGAACATTTCAACAAAGTCAGAGCCAGAAATACTAAAGAATGGAACACCAGCTTCACCCGCAATTGCTCGAGCGAGAAGAGTCTTTCCAGTACCTGGCGAACCGGCTAGTA
>JAYSYM010000202.1:0-1829 GCA_043727635.1 Bdellovibrionales bacterium
GCCAAGAACGAATCGACGTTGCCATCGGCAGCCTGAGGAAGATCGGCAGCCTCGATCATTTCTCCTCGCGCCAGCACTACAGCGCGCTCCACTGCATTCTCAAGTTCGCGAACGTTTCCTTCCCATGGCAATGCCATCAGCTGCGCCATTGCTTCTTTTGTAAATCCGATCACCTTAGCATTATTAGAAGACGCGTATTTTTTTAAGAAGTGCTCAGCTAAAAGTGGGATATCTTCTTTGCGGTGGCGAAGTGGCGGAATCACAATCGGGATCACAGCCAGCCGATAATATAAATCTTCCCTGAAACTTCCGTTCTTAATCGCTGCTTTTAAATCTTTGTGTGTCGCTGCAATTATCCGAACATCAATATCTTTATCAATGGTCTCACCAACAGCGCGAATCTTTCGCTCTTGAATCACTCTGAGAAGCTTCGCCTGAAGCGCGAGATTCATATCGCCGATTTCATCAAGAAAAACGGTTCCACCATTAGCTTCTTCGAACAAACCTCTTTTGCGAGTGACGGCTCCGGTGAATGCCCCTTTCGCATAACCAAAGAGTTCGCTTTCTAAAAGAGATTCAGGAATCGCTGTGCAGTTGATAGCTACGAAACTTTTTGATCGACGAGAACCCTCATCGTGAATGGCTCGGGCCACGCGCTCCTTACCAGTTCCGCTTTCTCCATTAATAAGCACGTTTGCAACAGCGCCAGAAACACGATGAATCAAATCAAACACTTCTCGCATGCCGGGCGACTTGCCAATAATTTTCGAGTAGACCTGATTGTGCTGAATTTCTTTGTAGAGCCGACTGTTCTCTAGCTGTAAGCCGCGAAATTTAAGCGCTCGAGCAACGGTGACGCTCATCTCGGCAAGTTTAAATGGCTTCGTCGTGTAATCGTAAGCACCCTGCCGTATAGCTTCGATCGCTGTTTCAATACTCCCGAATGCAGTGATCAAAATTACCGGGATGTTCGGAGCTTTATCTTTAAACTGAGAGACGAACTCTAGGCCAGTCATCTCAGGCATGTTTAGGTCAGTGATCACAAGATCTAGACGTGGAGCATTCGGCAGTGCCGTGATCGTAGACTTCGGATCGGTTAGATTAAACTCACCACGAGTGATTCGCGCGATGGCATCGCTCGCTAAAGGTGACTCAGTGACCGCGTAGCCTTCGGCTCGAAGAAAGTCAGCAACCATCGATCGCATTGCTGAATCGTCATCTATAACTAAGACATGAAACTGAGAATCTAACACGGAGAACTCCTACGAACTGAGACATAACTGCACGGATGATAGACATTAGAATCAACTCTGTCACGACTATAGCGCGAGCCAAAAGTTCTCGGGCCAAAAGGTGCTACGGGCTCTATTGTCCCGAACATTAAAATCTAATCGATGAGACCTCCTTAGATTTTAACTCGCAGCGCTCGCAGTCGGCACAAACGCTGCAAACAGTTTTAACTACATGCAGACAGCTACCTTAGTTCAGACAACTTGCCGACACTGCGGACTGCTCTTCACAGGATCATCACGCGAATTTTGCTGTCACGGATGCGAGTCCGTATTTTATCTTTTGCAGGCTAAGGGTCTAGGTGGGTACTACGACCTTCAGTCTAATCGAGATCTCGCTTGTACGATTCCCGCAAAGGTTTCGGCAGAAACTTATGCTTACTGTGACGATCAGTATTTCATTAAAGAGATGAGCCGAGATGGTCGAACGATGAGCTTCTACCTTGAAGGACTCAACTGTACTGCTTGCCTGTGGTTGCTAGAAAAAACTCCTCAGCTTTGTTTGGACTGCGTTTCAGTTCAAGTTCGCATGTCTGATTC
>JAYSYM010000203.1:0-5775 GCA_043727635.1 Bdellovibrionales bacterium
CGCAAGGCGATCTCGGCGCAAGTCGACGTCGATATCAAAGCAAACAAAGGTCTGATCAAAAATAAAGAAATGATTGATTGGAAGAAGCCGCATGGAACACGTGTGGAATTCCGTATCGACGGTCGTATTCAGCTAAATGGTGACGGCGGACTTCTCACTTATCTCGACGGAACAACTCTCGTAAATCCGCATTTGACCCTTAGCTACAAGATGCCCGATGCAGAATTAGTTCATATCGACCGCGTGTCGAATGAAGTTCCAGAGATTCCAACAGCGACAATGCCTCATCCTCATACGATGAAGCTTGGTGAGTTCATGACTCACGCACATCTCTACAACAACATCTCGTTCGACAAATTTTTGAAGACAGGTTTTTCGCGCATCTCTGATCAGACAATTAAAGAACTGATCAAAGGTGGAATGCCTAAGTCCCTTTTGTCGAAGCAAGTTGTGAAGCTGTCGGAAGCTGAATTCAAAAATGTTTTTCAGGTGATTCAAAAAACTGAAATGCAGAGCCCTTCAACTAAATCCGTTCTGACGGTTGGAGAAGAGTCGCTCTCAAAATCAATTGGTCGCTTAGGACAAGTGGATTTCTTCTCGGTCGTTACTCGTAAGCCTGCAATTTGTGACTTTAAGCCGGTAGTTGTTGAAGTTGCACTTGCGCGCTTTTTAAATCGCGGAAGTAACGACGAACAAGTTCAGCTTCTTCGCTTTGCGAACCGCGTGCCTTTGCAGTTCGATAAGGCTGCTTGCGCGATCACTCAGTCAGTTGAATCTGTGAATTGGCGCTCGTACGGACTTGGTCAGTCGAAAGAAACTGTTCCGCTCGGTCCATACGTGTTCGCAGTTTCTGTTACCTCTCCATTCATTAAGTTTAAGAACGCATCGAAAGAAACAATCGATGCTGGTGACGATTTAGTTGAAGAAATCCGTCGCGCATTAATGCAGGCGGGCCAGAAGCTTTCTCGTCACATTAGAAAAGAATTTAAAGAAGCAGATCTTGAGAGAAAGATCTCTCACATCGAGCAGTTCGGCCCAATTTTGGTTGATGGATTAGCTCGGATCGCGAAAGCACCTGAGTCTCGAAAGAGAAAAGCTGAAGAGGGGCTTCGCAAACTCTTGGGTCGTGACACTCGCGATGCAGAAAAAGATCTCTCTGAAGCACATGATCGTTTAGAAAAATTGAAAACGCAGAATCGAAAACGCGGAATTCATCAACACGAGGGTGATGGCGGAAGTGCCAATGACGGTACCAGTGATGAAGGCGCAGTTCCAGCTTCAGAGCTCGGAGTTGAAGACGCTGTCGCAAAGCTCTCGAAAAACGCGACTAAGGGGACCGGTAAAAAGGCCTCGAAGTCAAAATCGGCAAGCGTAAGGAAGTAATATGGCTGATAAAGTAATTAGAATTCGAAAATTAACGAAGGACATCCCATCTGAAGTGAAGATGCTTTGCGATTCAATGCTCAAAGAACTTGAGAATGCGAATCGCCCAGTACTTGAAGCAGTGAAGTGTTCGCTGGATAACTCTGAATACAACGCAAAAGTTGGTTATCTTACTCCCGGTGATAAGCGAGTTCGCACAGAACTTAACGTTTCATCAGTGCAGAAAATGGCCCGTACGGTATTTATGCTCGAGCAACTGCTTCGAAATCTCGATTCAGGTGCTGTAAACACAAAGCGTGAATTGTACTACATCGCTAAAGGTATGGTGAAAAGAGAAGCCAAGCTTAAGCCGCTTGATTTCTCTAGCCAGGATGAATCTGATGCAACGATCGACTTCATTGGCGACATGCTTGAAGTTTATCGAGAAGAATTAAACTGTTTTGCCAACGATCGCGGTGGTCAAACTTACTCGCAACAACTTGTCGTGACTGAGACATTATCTGACGGAACAAAAGCAGTCGTTGATCTTTCAACTCTTGGAACAAGTCCGTTTCAACCAAAGAATAAGCCGCAGTCGCTGACTCTGAAAGCTAAGAAGAAAATTGATTTCTGTTTGGTAGTTGAGTCAGAAGGTACGGCGGGCACCTTAGTTTCGAACGGCTTCACGAAGAGAAACAACTGCATCATCATGGGTGCTCAAGGTGTTCCTTCAAATGGCGTTCGCGGTTGGTGTAAGTTGATTCAAAACCAGCTTAAAGTTCCAATCTACTTCTTCGGGGATCTGGACGCGTACACAATGCAGAACATTTACCGTACTTTGAAGGCCGGTTCAGCAGCTTCTTTAATTCGAAACGCTGACTTTTCGGCTCCGGAAGTTCGCTTCCTTGGCGTATTGCCAGAGGATGTAAAGAAATACGATCTTGATTGCTACGAAGTAAAAGAAAACGACGTCCAAGAAGCTCGCTCTCTCAAAAAAGCGAAAGATGCTCTCGCAAATGATCCGTTCTTCCAAGATAAGAAGAACAAGAAGGTAGCTGACGTTTGTCGTTGGTTGATCGTGAACAAAGTTCGTTGCGAACAGCAGTCTCTTTTCGCGGTTGATCCAAAAGATCCATTGAAGCCAGAGAAGATCATCTTAGAGAAGATCAAAAACGGCTCTTGGATATAGTTTTAGTCACTCAACTTAAGCTCATTTCGGCTGTAGTCCATCCTGCGACTAAACACTAATAATTTCTATGAAGTTCTGATTTCTGGAGCTAGGGTCACCTCGTCTCCGGAGAACTTATGAAACATTTGCGCAAGATCTTTTTTGTTATCATCGCTGCAGCGATAGGTGTCGATGCGATCTTCGATTTTTTGGCGTTAAGGCAGTCTTATGCCTCGGATGTAGCGAAATCCGAAGCACTTACACAAGTCTTAATTATTTCAGCAATTGACTTGCTCTTGATGGTCGCCGCCACTTCACTTTGGATTTTGTCCGATCGCGCCAATCGAAAAAATGAAATCCTGCTTAGAGAAACTATTAGTAGGTCGGAACTTGCGAACAGAGAGTTACAGCAGATTATTGCACTAAGAAGTAGCCGGCTTCGAAACACCGTTCACGATTTAAAAAATCCATTAGGATCGATTCGCGGCTTTTCTGATCTCATTGAAGAAGATCATAACAACCCGACCTCTGTTGTCGAGTTGTCTCAGTCGGTGAAGAGGCTATCAGAACATACTCTCTCTCTCGTTAATTCGATTCTTGAACTGGAAACTGCTGATGGTAGCAATCATGAATCTAGGGCGAAAGTCGACCAAGTGCTCAAGAGTGTTTGCGATTCTTTAGCACCTCAGCTTTTAAAGAAAAATCAGCTTTTGAAGTTTGATGTAAAGCTTGAAGTTTCGGAGGTTCAGTGTGATCCAGAAAAGCTTTGGGATGTATTCACGAATCTCGTTGGTAACGCAGTCAAGTTTAGTCCCATCAATGGGAAAATCGAGATTAGGGCAAAAGCAATCGGCCGTAGTTTGGTAGTTGAAATTGAAGACAATGGACCTGGGTTCTCAGCCGACGATATTAGTAAGGCGTTCATACAGTCTGGGTCATTATCTGCAAAACCCACGGGCGATGAGGTGTCGACAGGACTTGGTTTGCTTAGCGCCTATAATTTTATTCATGAGGTCGGCGGGAGCATGAAGATCACCAATGCTGAGGCGGGCGGAGGAGCACGCCTCATCGTTGAATTGCCAATCGCAATTTTAATTTAGTAGCAAAATGAAGTTTGATTAGGTACGCGCAGAATTCCAAGAAGTGCGTACTCTTTTTCGAATCTAGGGAGATCAAAAGCAGAAGCCGGTTTGGTTCGCGAGGCGAACGATCGCTGTCAGGCGGTGTTGCTCGTATTTCTCGTAGTAGTCTTGCATTAGCGATGGGTGTGGAACTGAAGAGGTCTTCATTTTCCAATCGAAGTGTCCCCAAGGCTCTTCACGGCGCCGAACTTCTTTTAGTAACTCAGCTGTGACGCCATCGCGCTGGCGGGACTGATCTTGCCAACGCGGGCGGCGAGCGTCGATCTCATCCCAGAAACTTCCAGCAGTACTTCCATCTTTTAATTTTGGGTGACGGAACACTCCCCAAAAACGAGCGAGTCCGCGCCAGTAGCGAGAACCATCTTTATCTTTAATGTTGTCAACCATCACTCCATCGCGGCCGATCCAATGGTTCATGATGCGAACGCCGCACGACAGATTCTTTCTTGGATCCATTAAGTTTTGAGCGATGATTTTTTTGAATCGCTCGTCATAAACGAGATTGCGGTTTCGGTAGACCTCTTGCGGAACAACCATATCACACTGATATTCTCTGATCGAGGAGCTCAGTGTAGAGAGCTGCAAAAGACCTACGCTTTTTACGCCTCTCATAGTTGGTTCGATGAAAGTAGTGCGAGCGTTGTAGCTACTTTCGAACGAAGCCATGATTGAAATTAATCGAGTCCAAAACATAATTCTTTTTTCTCGATCGAGGCTTACGTACTTTGGGCATAGATGACGAATGCCTTTTGGATCAACAGTCGTTAAATTTTTAGCTTTAGAAACTTCGTTATAAAGATGTTCAGTCCAATAAGTGAGTTGCGGAATCACTTCGGCGCCGACAGTTTTGTTCCAGAAGTGGAAACCATGCCAGAAGGGCAGATAAGACGCAGGCTTTTGGCCCGCGTAAACCTGACGGTAAGTTTGCGAAGTGAAGTTGGGAATTCTAGTCGAGCCACCTGCAAGCGCATGAGTCGCGCACACGAGTAACACGAGAGCTGAGAGAATTTTTCGGAATTTTGGATGAGTCATGGGTAATAGTCAGAGCAACGATTACGCCAGGATTATTGCGAGCTTATTGGGTATGGAAGAAGGGTTGGTGTCTTTTATTTTGACAGCCCAGAAGATATTGCAAAAACGAAAAAGGCCGCTGGGTAGCGGCCTTTGAAAGTATCTTGAATTTTTTGACTTAAACTAGCGATTTATGGCGAGGTTTAGAGAGTGGTTTAGTCTCTTTTTTCTCGCGAGCCCACGGGGGAGAAGAACCTTTTCGTGGTGGGCGACTGCCGCCGCGACCAGCTTCTGTGCGGGCTTGCGGGCGATCGTCATTTCGACGGAAGCTTTTTGGGCGACTCTCACTGCCTGATTCGCGAGTTGGGCGGGTCTCAAACTTTTCATCGCGACTGCGGCGTACAGTTTCACCTTCAACGGCGCGCTGCGGGCGACGCTCGCCACCCATTGCCGGCTTTGCTGCGGTAGTCGGGCGCTCGCTCGTGCGCTCGGCACGCTGCGGACGTTCGCTTCGCTGTTCACGCGACTCACGAATACTTCGTGCGACTGGACGCTCGGTGCGCTCTTCGCGTTTCGGAGCTGCACTTCGTGTTGGGCGCTCGGTGCGCTCAACTTTTACTGGGCGCTCAGTGCGCTCTTCGCGTTGCGGAGCTGCAGTTCTTACTGCTGGACGCTCGCTGCGCTCGGGGCGTGATGCTCTTGCGGCATCGCGCTCAGCGCGGTTTGCAAACGTACGCTCGTCAGGCGCCGGTTGGAACGCGCGTTGTGGGCGAGACGACGGGCGTTCTGCCAGCTCGTCACGTCGTGCCCCTTCAAATTTCCGGTCACCGAAACCAGCAACTTCAGGGCGCGAACCGCTGCTAACACCAGGTCGTGTTGCCGGGCGCGAACTTGCGCGTGTTTCGTTGCGAGCACTGCGGCTCGGAGAGCTTCGGCGTGGTTGGTTTCTATCCCCTTGATTTCTATCCCAAGGACGACTTCCGCCACCACCACCTGGGCGCTTAGCACCTTCAGGAAATTTTCCGTACATCATTTTGTAAATGCGATTCCATTGACCTTCGTCATCTGGAGTTACGAAACTCCATGCATCAC
>JAYSYM010000204.1:0-1814 GCA_043727635.1 Bdellovibrionales bacterium
GTTGAATGCGTGGGATTTAAAATTTGATTTAAAATTAGTGCTCAAGGGTGCGGGCGTGTCGCTCGGCTATTTCGAAATGACTTGTGCGCTAGTGCGACAAGCGGGCATGGATATTAAAAAACTCTCTGAGACCGAATATATAATTCCAGCAAACCAGACCATTATTGCGGCAGAGATGACTTCTGAGCCTGACTTAAGTTCCGCATTTGCAATCGCAGCACTCGGCGCAGTCGCGGGACATGCCGAGATTCAGTTGTTCCCCACAGTTAGCTCGCAGCCTGACTTTGCATTCGTAGAAATTCTTCGCCAGATGGGCGCCGAAATTCATTTCAAAGATGGTTCGCTTAGCGTGACGAAATCTAAAGAGCCGCTGAAACCAATCGACCTTGATTTGCGGAATTCGCCCGATCTCTTTCCAGTTCTGAGTGTCCTTTGTGCGCTCGCAGATGGTGAGAGTCGATTGCACGGAGCTCCTCACCTTGCGTACAAAGAATCGAATCGAATTGAAAAGTCCGCCGAGATAGTGCGACGTATGGGTAGAAAAGTCGAAACCTCAACGGACGGAATGGTCATCTACGGATCGTCAGAGCATAATTTTCCGTGGCGAGCTAAGATTGATCCCGATCAAGATCATCGAATTGCAATGGCCTGCGCAGTGGCGAAATCCGTTGGTGCAAAAATCGAAGTTACGGATCCGAGTGTCGTAAGCAAAAGTTTTCCTGAGTTCTGGGAAGTCTACGAAAACAGTTTCGTTGATGTAAAAGCATGATCAGTTTTTTGATTGGTCATCGTGGCGTCGGAAAAACATCTCTTCTCGATCGCATCAAGCGATATTACAAAGAAGAATCCAAACAAGTTCAGTGCATTGATCTCGATCAGGAGATTGAGAATCGCCAGGGTCGCTCGATCCCAGATATTTTTGAATCTGAAGGTGAAGAGTACTTTCGTGAGATGGAGCGTTTTCAGCTCCGTGAGATCGCAACGATGTTTGCAAGCTACGAGGGCGATGTCTTTGTAGCTCTAGGTGCTGGATTTACTACTGATGAAACGTTGAGGTCATTAGGTAAGTTTATCTGGCTTCGTCGCGAAACAGATAAATTGGGGAGAATCTTTCTTGATCGCCCGCGATTGAACGCCGACGTCTCGCCGCTGGAAGAGTATCTAGAGCGTTTCGACTCACGTGAGAAATCTTATCGAACTCTTGCGAGCGAGATAGTTACTTTAAAAGAGGGGCTGGATAAGCCTAACAAGTTTGAGAAAGAATTGTTTTTTCCGGTTAGTGATCTCGATGCAACGATAACGTTGCTGCCGGGTGCAGGAGCAAAGTGGAATGCTGAATATGAACTTCGTGATGATTTGCTTACGGAGGATCAATTGAAAGAAGCCCTGCGGGCCGATTCGCGAAAACTTTTGAGTTTCAGAAATAATCCTTCGAGTGATGCGATGCTGAACGCAGTGTTGAAGAATGCCCGAGTTGACTGGCCGCTAGAGTTGCCTGCCTCGATGAAATTGAATCCAACTTTCATTTCGCTGCATGCGAGCTCTTTCTCAGAAGTGAAGTTGCAGCTTAAAATTTCGAGTCCACTTAAACTTGCAGTCAAAATTAAATCGTGGAACGAGCTTCTCGAAGGTCACAAGTGGTGGTCTGAAAAGAAAAGCGAAAGATCATTTTTGCCGATGTCCGATGATGGTCGATGGAATTGGTATCGACTCTGGATCGGTTCACAAAGTTTGGTGAATTTTGTTCGCGAAGGTGAAGGCTCTGCTGCCGACCAGCCAACGATCCTTGATTGGCTCTCAACTCGTGCCAACGA
>JAYSYM010000205.1:0-1814 GCA_043727635.1 Bdellovibrionales bacterium
TCTTTCGGTACCTGCGGTTCGTAATCGATCAAGAGCATATAATCGATCAGATCAATGGTATGAACCATGCCGATGTAATCGAAAAACGATTCGACGTTGTTATGATGAATAGAGGTCATTTGTCGTCGGTAGTTGGCGAATCGAATGATCGAACTGCGTAACAATGACGGTGAGGCTTTGAGTACGCTGTTGTCTTGATCGAAATCGATCATGAGGCTCTCGAGTTTAGACCACGATCGACTGTTCTTTGATTTAAGTACATTGGCATACTCTAAAAGGTTTTGCTTTATGCGCTCTTCACCGTTTGGACCATTGAAGTAAATGTTGTTTTTGAATTCAAAATTTAAGGCGCTAAAAAAAGCCGGCCAGATCGCCGGGCGCAAACGGAGATAATCGGCATAAAACGGCTCGGTAAAACCGGTTTCATCCATAAGTTTAAACTTCGATTGCGATAAAAGGAAAAGACTGAAGTAATCGTCAACCGAGCTTTGATTACAAGTTACTAAAAAAGCAAAAATAATATGGTTGTAGGTGTTAGGATTTTCAAGTCGCTTAACGAAGAATTCAATAAACGGAGATCCAAGTTTGATTTTGGCTTCCGCCGATGGTGAAACGTTACCCACAATCGGGTAGGGAGAAAGCAAGTATGAGTGGCGAAAGTCGATCGAGTGCTCGAGAGTCGGCAAGACCGATGAAAAAACCTGATCAATAAATATCGCGGCATTCGGATTGTGGCTATCGGTGTTGGCAAACTCAGCGAGGGTTGTGTACATGATTTCTCGTAACTCGGTATTTACCCTCCATGCGGTTAAAATGCGCACGATCTCATTTGCATCTTTACGATGGATGAGTGCGCGAGCTCGATTTAAAAAATCGATGTTGGCCGCACCGACGTGACTTGAAATGGTCAGTATCGAAGTGAACAACAAAACAAAACTCAGTGAGCGGAATTGGGCAATGGGTAAACGGTAATATGCGAGCATGGACGAATATCTCCTAAAGGTTGGCCAGGGTGGTTGGTGTTGGCATTATTTGTTCCCATCGCTAAGCTTGCTTGGCACTGTCGAAGAAATCTGTGAAAAAATCTGCGAACAAACTGGAGCTGAATCTTCAATAGAGACCTCAGGAGTCAGTGGATTTTTAACCGGCATGGCTGGAGTAAAACCAAATGAAGCACCCAATCCGGACTGCGCGCGCAGCTGGAGTAGGCTAGCAATGAGATTGTTGGTCTTCCATTTGAGCAGAGTCTGTTTAGTGGGTAGCTTCTCTAGACTTGAGTGATCATTTATCTCATTGATTGCTCGCGCACGGTCACGAAGTTGCAATAGAATAGCTAAACGCTTTTGCTGAGCAAATTACTCATCGTCTGAATTTGCTAGTGGCGTACTCGGTAGTTGATCTTGTAAATCCGAGACCTCTTGGTTTAGCGATGCCTGCAAAGCCTTAAGCCAGATGGCCACTTTCGAATGCGCTCCCAAAAAAAGGCAGCGATCAACAAAATCGATTAAGGCTTCGTCACCAAAGTACGCCAAAAACTCATCAACATTTCTCTTCTGATCATCTTCTTTGGGCGAAACAAAAAAATATGGTTGAGCCATGTGCTCTAAGTACTTTTTAAAAAGCGCCGGTGACCGCGGCAGAACACTGTTTTTTTGCTTATACCATTTGAGGAGCTGAGAAAAATTTAATTTCGCCGGTGTAGCACTCTGAACGAGTAGATCGGCAAATTTCGCCAGAACTATGGATTGAAATTCGTCGGTGAATAGTAAATCCGTTTCGCGCTTTCGTTTAAATTCACGGTTGAGCATATTAAG
>JAYSYM010000206.1:0-1810 GCA_043727635.1 Bdellovibrionales bacterium
GAAGTGACAAGAGTAAGGAGCACGGGGATGGCTGGCTAGTTCGGCATCTTAAGACTTGGGATCGATCGATTCTAGAGCGAACTCTTGAGCACCCTTACAAAGTGATGGCCGGAGCTGCTGCGCTAGTTGTTATTTCAATTCTTCTTGTGCCTTTCATGGGACGAAACTTCATGCCTCCGTTTAACGAAGGCAGTGCGATGATCGAGATTCTGGCGAAATCGGGAATATCACTTCAAGCATCGGGTGAGCTAGCATCAAAAGTTGAACAAGAGCTTTTAAAAATTCCTGAGGTCGCAAATGTTGGGCGTCGAACTGGTCGAGCCGAGGAAGATGATCACTCGGCTGGAGTAAATCAATCGGAGTTCGACGTAACCTTCAAAGAATCGGATCGCTCTAGAGCTGACATCTTCGCTGACATTAGAAGTCGGGTGCAGCCATTAGTGCCACCAGACGGGTACTTCAGTATCAGCCAGCCCATCAGTCACAGACTTGATCACGTACTTTCTGGAGTGAAGTCGCAAGTCGCGATTAAACTTTATGGTGCTGACTTGCGAGTTTTAAGACAAACAGGTGCCGAAATTAGAAATGCAATTGCCGAAACTCCCGGAATTGTAGATTTGAGATTAGAAGGCCAAGCCCTTTTTCCGCAGTACAAGATTTACGGAATGCGTCCTGATCTTGCGAAATATGGAATCGTTCCGGGTGTCTTAATGGATTCGCTCGAAGCTATGCTCCAAGGTGTACCAGTTACTAAACTTATCGAGAAAGATAGATCGCTTGATGTATATGTTCGACTTGATGAAGAGTCGCGAAAAGATATTGAAGCTATTAAACGTTTGCCGGTCCATGCGCTCCCCACAGGCCAAGTCGTAGCGCTAGAAGACGTTGCAGATGTGTTTGAAACAAGTGGTCCAAATCAAATCGAGCGGGAGAATCTTCTCCGAAGAATTGTTATCTCGTTTAATACAAGCGGTCGAGATCTTGAGTCAGTTGTTACTGATGTAACAAAGCGCCTAAAAGAAAAAGTCGAGATTCCTTCTGGCTACTTCTTCCAGTACGATGGCCAGTACGAAAATCAAAAAGCAGCGATGCGATTAGTAACGCTCCTTGGACTGCTTTCGATTATGGGCATTTTTGTAGTACTTTATGCCAACTTCAAGTCGGCATCAGTCGCCTTGCAAATCATGGTCAATATTCCGTTGGCACTCATCGGTTCGATCATCGCGATTTCGCTTACTGATCGCACGTTCTCAGTTGCGACACTCATCGCATTTATTACGTTATGCGGGATTGCTTCGCGTAACGGGATCATGATGATCAGTCACTACATTCACTTGATGAAGGAAGAAGGCGAGAAGTTTTCAAAAGAGATGATCATACGAGGGTCACTTGAGCGGCTAGTTCCAGTACTGATGACAGCCTTCTCCGCTATTCTCGCATTAACACCTCTGCTATTTGCGAAGGATCAGCCCGGAAAAGAAATTCTTCATCCAGTGGCTGTCGTAATTGTCAGCGGGCTACTTTCATCGACCTTGCTTGATATCTTTCTTACGCCGGCGATTTTCTATCGCTTCGGGCGAAAGAGTGCCGAGCGATTGGCAGGACACACTAAAACTGAAATTGACGAAATTTAATAAACTAAGAAAACGAAAAGGAGATTTATGAAAACCATTTTAGTATTACTAGCTTTGACTGCATTTACAGCAAACCCGGCTCAGGCCGGCGATGATCACAATCACGAGGCAGCGGTCGAGGCTGCGCCACATGGGGGAGTTCTGCGCGACGCTACTCCATATAAAGTTGAACTTGT
>JAYSYM010000207.1:0-1807 GCA_043727635.1 Bdellovibrionales bacterium
TCCCTACTTCTTAAAAAGTGGATCATCACTGCGGCCCAACGAACTGAGAACTCACTTCGCCCCGAGTACGATAAGGCCACTCAGAGCCTTGTGTTTAAAGAGACGAAGACAGACATATTTGCTGGCGTACAATTCGCTGTGCACAAGAAGGTTCTAATCGGAGCGTTTTACAATTACTACTTGCTCGACGATATTTCGCTCGGACTTACCGTTTTCGCGTTTTAAACCGCAGCATCAACTACGGCTCATCCTATAAAACTTTTAACTTCGGCGACGTTCTTCGTCTTAAGCGCTCACTTCGGCAAGGCCCATCTCACGCCTGGTGCTCTCATGCCCAGAAGCCTAGCGGCACGCTCTTTGTAATACTGCTCTCCTATACAAACTGGAGTTCAAATGAAAAAAGCATTCTTAGTAACAATCGCGGCCCTCACTCTCGCAGCTTGCGGTAGCAACTCGGCAAAAACACAAAAGAGTGCGTCAGGAGTATCGGACGAAAGCTCGCGCTTACATCGTGAGAGTACACGTCTTTCAGAAGATGGCGTGCCAGCAACAGCTGAATCAATTATCGGAACGTGGTGCTCGATCGACTCTTCAGTTGGCAAAAAAGTTCGCTTTGGTGAAAAAAATGTTTTCACGCTGATCAAAAAAGACGGATCTGTACAGAGTGCTCCTTACTTCTTCAAATCAGACGGCACACTTAACGTTGGCGGCGAAGCAGTTCAAGCAACTATCGCTGAAGAGACAGCTCAATCGACTAAAGTTCTAAGCCTTCAAACATCAGCTGATAATACTGAAATCATGGAGCCATGCACTGCTGCCGATCAGGAATCAAAAGAAGAGTCGAAGGAAGAAGAAAAAGAAGAGCCTAAAAAAGAAAAACTTCCAGAAGCTCCGAAATCAACTTAAAGAAATCGGCGCGAGGACTAAAGTTTTCGCGCTTTAACACTGCGAGAGATTTTCGCAGTCAGCAGTCCAGAAATCTTAGCTGAGTAATTTTCTTTACCAGCTTTCTTTATCTGAACATCAAGTGAAACAGCATCACAATTTTTTGAGAACTCGAGAAGATTCGTTTCATCATAAGTGCCGTCGACGTCGGATACCGAATACGTCACAAACAAATTGTACATGTCATACGAACCGCTGAAACCACTTTGAGTTTGATTAACTTGGCCATTCTTCAATTCAAAATAATGGCTGTTGTGCCCGAGCATGCGTTCATTGCATTCGATCACTAAACCTTGCATGCGAAAAACTTCGTTGTCCTTCAGAGTGAGGTAACCGCTTGTAACTGTGCACCCAGTATAAACTTGCCCGTTTTCCTGAAGCACAATTTTTCCACCAAGTTTGTACGTGTAATTGGGCTTAGCTTGTAAACAAGCGGAAGCCGATGAAACGCCAAAGATAATCGCGATTGAAATTACGGTTTTTAACATGGTGTTAGTGTGAACGGACTTGCTTCGGTTTTCAATAATCTTAGCGACTGATACCGTCTCTAATCCGAAAGTTTAACACCGGACCTACAAATTTAGCTGTGACTTAAGTCGGGTCAGAACGCGAAGCCGATTAACACTTTAGCTTCAATCGTTTGGTAAGAAAGGGGTGTTCCTGAAAACGAGTCGTATTGAACTTTTCGTTGCACCGACTTAAGCAAGTTAAGCTCCCAGCCAGTGAAGATTCGCGTCTCCGAATGCCAAACGTTACCGATGCCGAAGACGGCCAATGTGTCAGTCGCTCTGTATTCTTCAAAAGCTCCGGAAATTATAGCATTCAGCCCCGCGAGGTAGGTAAACCCCGGGGCTAAAGAGAT
>JAYSYM010000208.1:0-1800 GCA_043727635.1 Bdellovibrionales bacterium
GTAATTTCATTTAACTGCGTTTTAAAAAATGGCCTTGGTCAGCTAATTAGCAACACTTCTAATCGCGAAGTACTCACTTCAGGCGGCCAATCAACCGGCCAGTACAGTCAGCTAAAAGCTTTGTCGCTTGCACTCGAAGATTTACAACCGGGAGAAAAGCGCACCGTTCGGATTCAAGCCAAAGATGCTTATGGATTTTATGATCCAAAACTTTCGCTCACGCGAATGCGCAAAGACCTTGAGGGCGGCGAAGATCTTAAGCTCGGTGAAGCGATCCAGTATTTGAAAGACGGCGCGCTCGCACACTACAGAATTTCAGAAGCAAACTCAGTCTATGTAACGTTAGACGGAAATCATCCGCTAGCGGGACAAGACTTAGTATTTGAAATTGAAGCTACTGAAACAAGAGAAGCAATGCCCGAAGAAGTGTTCGAGACACTCAACGAACGCGCCACCCACTTTCATTAGGTACCTGGTACCCTAATATTCGAGAACGGCGGCGCCGTAAGTGATTCCGGCGCCAAAGGCTGCCATCAAGATTTTATCGCCACGGCGAATTTTTCCGGCTTCAACGTACTGAGAAAATGCGAGCGGAATTGATGCTGATGAAGTGTTGCCGGTAGTTGCGATGTTGTTAGCGATCTGATCAGTTCGCAATCCTAAACTATCTGCGACAGCTTCCATGATTCTTTGATTGGCTTGGTGTGGAATGAACCAATCGATATCGCTGACTTTCAATCCGGCTTTTTCCATTACAATCTGTGAGCTTTCGCTAAGCATTCGCACGGCGTGTTTGAATACTTCGCGACCACGCATTTCGATGTAAGCAGTTTCGTGCGACTGAGTGCGATCATATGGACTCAGTGGTCTTTGGTTCTTCATTGTCAGCAAGTCACCGAGACTGCCGTTCGATGCCAGGTGCGAAGCAAACTTGACCGAACTGTTCGGGCGTCTGCCAAGGAGTACGACTCCGGCTCCATCACCAAAAAGAATGCAAGTTTCGCGGTCGCGATAGTCAGTCACTCGAGATAAAGTTTCGGCCCCGACAACTAATACGTTATCGAGATTTTGTGATGTCATTAGGCCATCAGCAACGCCAAGGGCATAGACGAATCCGGAGCAAGCAGCTCCAACATCAAACGCGAATGCGCGATTTGCTCCGAGCTTTCGCTGCAAGATGCACGAAACTTGAGGCAAGATGGCATCGGGAGTAGCGGTTGCAAAAATAATCGCTTGAACGTCTTCGGCTTTAACTTCGGCCATTGCTAGCGCTTTAGTTGCAGCTTCAAATGCTAAATCAGATGTGAATTGGTCGGGTGGAGCGATGTGGCGTTGTTTGATTCCCGTCCGTTCCAAAATCCATTGGTCGGAAGTATCAACTAACTTCTCTAAATCAGAGTTTAAAATAGTCTTGGTAGGAAGATAATGGCCAAGCCCTTTAATATACGTCGACAGAACTCATCCTATATTTTTGCCTAAATTTTGTGGCGGTGAAGAATTAATCCGTGCCCGATGTCATAAGGTGAGAAACCTACCGTTACGCGGTCACCAACTACAACCTTGATTCGAAATTTAACCATTTTGCCGCAAAGTTTAGCGGTTACAGGGGCTCCGTTATCGAGAGTTATGCCGTACCGGCCGCCGCCAACAATACCTGTAATTTTGCCCTCTAGCGCAGCGAGATCATCTTTGGCCATTGCTAACTCCTTCAAAGGCTTGGGTATCTGGAGAATCCAGATGAACATTTTCAGCTATTTGGTAGGCGTCACCCTAGCACATTGAGCCTGGATTGATTCCTTT
>JAYSYM010000209.1:0-1799 GCA_043727635.1 Bdellovibrionales bacterium
GCGACTCTTCTCGCCGCAAAGAAGTAACTCGCAAGATCGAAGATCTCGTTAGAGACCTTCGTAAAGATGCAAAAGAAGATGTTTTCGCTAAAGATTCTGATCGCCGAAATAAAGGTGAGCGAACAATCACTGATTTGATCGCTACATTAGGTACCATTCGCTTCGATCGCGACTCTGAGCGCACCGAAATGATTGAGTCTCTCGAAGCTCTTCGCGCTGGCGCTGACGCTCGCGTTGCAGCTGCTGATTTAGAAGAAGACGTTGCCGATTTAGAAACTGAAATGAAATCTTCTTGGAAAGATTTGAATAAACTTACTCGCGAGTTCCAAAACTCTTGCCGCACACGCACAGGTTGCGATCGTGATATTTACGAACAGATCCAAGATCAAAACTCACGCGTTGGTGAATTGAGAGAAGAACACTCTGAACTTGCTGAGACTATTAATGAAGAGCGAGACGAAGCAAATGATTCATTGGATGACTACCGCGATTCAATGACTCGCTCGGAACTTCGTGATTACACGGCTCCATTCGCAAAACTTAAGAGCCGAATGGAAACTATGGTTGATGCTCGCAAACTCCAAGCTTCAAACGTTGGAAATCAAACTAATGTTGAAGCTGTTCCTGGCCAAAGCACTACGGGCCAAAACGGACTCCCGGCTGACTTCTATGATGTTCGCAACGGAAACACAGCACTTCAACGCAGTAACGGATTGCTTCCTGTTCCAGGCCAGTCACAAGTTCCAATGGGATCACCGCAAGCGATCAACACACAGATGATGCAGCAGCCCTACTCTCCGCAGTACATGCAGCCTGGCATGCAGCAGGGCATGATGAATCCTGGCCAAGGACAAAGTCTTCTTCCGGCTCCCGGCGGAATGGGAATGAATCCTCAGATGATGAACAATCCGCAGATGATGAATCGCCCGCAAGTTATGCCGGTGCCTGGCCAGTACGGTCAGCAGCAATTCGGTCAGCAGCAATTCGGTCAGCAACAGTACGGTCAGCCGCAAGGCGGCCAAGTTCTACCAGTTCCTCGCATGTAAAAAGCGACTTCTCGTTCGAAATTAAATTTTAGTTTGTGTATCCTCAGCGAGCCCCGGACGGCTCGCTTTTTTTTGGACAAAAAAACCGGGGAGATTGCTCCCCCCGGGGCCCTGAACCGCCACCGATTCAAGATGAAATCATGTTGTAATCAAGATGCAAATCAAGCTGTTACCAAGTTGCTAATTAAAAAGTGATGGCGGCCTTGGTTGTAATTCCGTATGTAAATCTGTTGTCGAACGTCACTCCACCCGTCTTCCAAGCGTCACCCGGTGACATCATGCCGATCTCTGTGATCCAACGCATTTTCTCGTAAGGCTTGTAAGTGAAGTTTAAATCTAATTCGTAACCTAAATCTTTTGCCATGCCTGGGTACGCTTCAGCCTGAGCAGTTGCCCAAATAAAAGTTCCACCCCAGCTGATGTTTTCTTTCCAACGATGTTGGAAACCAGGCGCAACGTACATTGTGTTGCTGACTGCTTCAGTATCGATCTGATTCGACGCTGCAGTTGTTGTGTTGCGCACAACTGAAGTTCGTAAGTGATCACCACCACCGAGTGGGTGATTGAAGAGAAGCATTCCGACGTTGTAGTTACGATTGAAAATAAAGCCTTCGAAACTATCTGGAGTACCCGGATCGTCACCCGTTGCAACACCAGCGCGAGTTCCATAACTCCACTTGCTTTCAGGATTTGCATAAGTCAAATCGGCTGCAACACCGTAGCTGTTAAGTTTTACTCCGCCACCAGAAGCTT
>JAYSYM010000210.1:0-5689 GCA_043727635.1 Bdellovibrionales bacterium
TTGATCATTCGCTGGAGCGCGACCGCCACCGATCGAAGCTGGATTGCGAGTTGATCGAGATTCAACAGAAGTTTCAAAAGCTACTGAGTAAGCATCAACGAAATCAGGTTGAATCAACTGAGCTGTTGCAGGTGGAGGACCAGGAGGAGCTGGTGGTGGAGGATTTCCGCCGCCTTGAGTTGGCTCTCCGCCTGAACCAGTGCCTGTCGGTTTTCCGCAGCAATAGTTTTCAGACATATGATCAAGAACTACGTCAGCCCAATGTTCGTGAAGCGCATCGCGAATGTACTTCTCGTACTTATCGAGTTTGCGTTTCGCATCTTTCTGATCTTCTTTGAGCTCTTTGCGTTCGTCTTTCAGCTCGCGAATTTCAGACGTGATCTCTTGCATCTCGTCGTCTTTCGAGTAGATGCCGTCAGCAGAAGCCATTTCGCAGCCTTGCATCCCGCCGTACATTCCGTGACCATACATTCCCGCATTGCCAAACGCTTGCATTGGTACAACCATTGCGAACACTAACAAAGCACTTAACCACGTTCGTTTCATACGAATCGTCCCCTTAAAAAATTCCGCCGAAAATATCAATAACTTCACGCGGGTACTGTAAACTTCTTCGACAGAATACCATCACAACTTAACCCAATTCGAGTTGGTTCAGACTGGACTCTCTAATCCTGTTTGTTTGTCTAGCGTGTAGAAAAGTGAAGGTCGTGCTCTAGAGCGAGCCTTAAGGAGAACTTGCGTGTCTCTAAATGAGATTCTACACTCTAACTCACTCATGAAACACACCCTTCTTTGCGTAGATGATGAAGTCGACAACGTAGATTCCCTCGAGCGACTGTTTCGCAAGAAGTACCGCGTTCTCAAAGCCACTACGCCGGAAGATGCACTAAAACTCCTCGACCAAAATCAAGTAACGGTGATCATCAGTGATCAACGAATGCCGAACATGTCTGGAACAGAACTTTTGGCGGAGTCGATTAAAACCCACCCGTTTGCCGTTCGCATTCTCTTAACTGGCTACACAGATATCGAATCGGTGATTGCGGCTATCAACTCAGGTCAAGTTTATCGCTATGTGAATAAACCTTGGGATCCTGTGGATTTGTCGACCGCGGTCGATCGAGCTGTCGAAAGATTCGAGATGGGCGAAGAGCTTCGCGAGAAAAACCGGGCACTTTCGCAGGCACTGACCGAACTCCAGACCTTAGACCAGGCGAAAACTGAGTTCATGTTGCTCGTCAATCATGAGCTTAAAACTCCCTTAACATCTATTCTCAGCTTCGGAGACCTACTCGCAGAGACCAAACTAGACCAAGATCAGAAGAGATACTTGTCGCGCGTTAAGGCTGCTGCTGCCCGTTTGCAAGAAATGGTGAGCGATGTTCTCGAGTTTATTTCTGCGCAGACTGCTTTGACGAAAGTTGTTCCGAAAAAAATCTCGGCACAGAACTTATCGCAACCTGTTCCAGAATTTATTCAAACTTTGGTGGCCAATCGTGGTCAGCAGTTGAATTTCGAGATCGAAAAGCAAAATTTGTTGGTCGATGAAAAAATTATTCGCAACGTAGTCCGCAGAATTCTTCACAATGCTGCAAAATTTGGTGACGCAAATTCAGAAATTATGGTCAGCGGTGGTGTCGTTGATCGCGATCACTTCGAATTCAGATTTGTAAACGCAGCACCAGCAATTGAAGAATCAAAAATTCGCCAGATCTTTAAACCGTTCACCCTCAACGAAAACGCTCTGAACCACTCCACCGGCAACGGCTTGGGCTTAAGTGTTTGCCAAGCGCTGTTGTCACTCCACGGCTCAAAGCTCGAACTGACGAGCGAAGGCCACAAAGTCGAAGTTAGCTTCAAGCTCCCGCTCGCCCCATAAAAGGTAGGCCGTAGCTTTTCTCAACTCACCTTGTTGAGAAAAGCTACGGCCTACCTTTCCGGGCTTCGGACATAACTATATCTAGAGTTAGTACATCCAATTGAGTAACGATTTCTATTTTGCAGTCCCTGCCGATGAGGTGGTTGCATGAGAATTCTTTTAGCGTTTCTGATTTCTCTGTTTTGGTCGGTTTACTCGAGCGCAGATGTTTTGGTACTTGAGATTGGCGCATCAAAAAATATTGCGTCGCCCACGAGTGGCGCTGTTCGAATTAAGAACGGCAAATTCGTTTCGGTAACTGATTCTGGAAGCCACCTTCGCGTGACGGGCCGCAAAGTCGGAAGTTCGACGATAACAACTACTGTCGCGACGACTGATGTTCATGTGCTTAATGCGAATGATTTTGCTTTTTTCGAAGAAGCGACTGAAGAAATTGCTGCGATGAGAGGTCTTGAGCTTCAGGTTGATGAAAGCGGAATTGTTGTTCGTGGCACTTTGTTACGGTTAAGCGACTGGGAATCACTCGCTAGTTTATCAAACAGCGCAAAATACACGTTCGCAGCGGAAGTTGATCCAAGCATTAGAGCGAGCGTTCGGGAGCTTATCGAACGTCGACTAAAATCTTCAAGCCTAAATCTTCCTGTCGTTAAGTTTGAACCGACACTTTCGGTTCTCGTTGCAAAGGCGCAATCAAAACAACAAGAACTCTACGCTAAAGCACTACAACCTTTCGGTGTGAACGTTGAAAGCACCGATTCTGTTGTGGAACTTCAACCGCTTGTTCGCGTGAGAATTGCAGTAACAGAAATTAGAAAATCTTTTTTGCAAAAGTTCGGCGTTAGTTGGCCAACAAGTGCCAAAGCGCAAGTGCTTCCGGCCTTCGTTGCACCGGGTGCAGCTGAAGGAATTAATGTGCAACTTGATGCTCTCGAAGCAAATGGCTTCGGAAAGATCTTAGCTTCGCCGAATATTCTTTGCCGCAGCGGCAAGACTGCAGAATTTTTTGCAGGAGGAGAATTTCCGATCAAGATGATTGGCCACAAGAAGCAAGAAGTGACCTGGAAGAAACACGGAATCATTCTCAAAGTAGCGCCAGTGGCAGATCCTTCGGGGCGAATGAGCATCGCGCTCACCACAGAAGTATCGACGATTGATCCAAGTCAAACGGTCGATGGAGTGCCTGGCGTGCTGACGAATCGAATCGAAAGTCATTTCGACTTAAGCGAATCGAGGACCATTGCGTTGTCTGGACTACTCCGAGAGGAATCTGGGACAAGCAGACAGGGCCTTCCGGGACTAAGCTCAATTCCAATTTTAGGACTACTCTTCTCGAGCCAAGATTATCGAAATCAAAAAACTGAGTTGATAGTTTTCGTTACACCAGAAGTCGTTAATGAAGAAGATGGCTCGCTATGACGCTAGAAGCTGTTTCAAGCGCAATTTGTGAAAATCTGTCGAGCCTTTTCATTCATGATCCATCACAGCTTCTAAGCGATCAGACGAGCGAACAAAGAATCGCCGAGATCGTCCGCAAGAGTTCAGAAACGTTATCATCGGAACTGCGCAACCGAGTATGGAGCGAGTTTTTTGATGTCGGTCCGCTCGAAGCACTGTTAAACGATCAATCGATTACAGAAGTGATGGTGACCGGCGCATCGTCGATTTACTTTGAACGCTCCGGGAAATTAGAAAAGCATGAAGATAAGTTTCTCTCGGATCTTTCATTTCGCAATTTCATTCAAAGAGTTTGTCGCGAAGCGAATGTGATACCCACGCTTGATGCTCCATTCGTCGACGGGACTTGGCGAAGCTGGCGATTGCACATGGCAATTCCTCCGAGCGTACCTTCACCCACTCTCACTCTTCGTCGCCATCCGGATAACCCTTGGACTTTCACTGATCTGCAGAACGCGGGATGGGCTTCACAAGAGGCAATTAGCTATTTACTGAGCCTGGTGAAAGAAAGAAAAAACTTTTTGGTCATCGGCGCCACCGGAAGCGGGAAGACTTCGGTATTAAACGCGTGTCTTCAGCAAACTGAGATTAACGAACGTTCGATTCTCATCGAAGACACAAGTGAGCTTCGCATTCCAAACTCTGTCAGCACTAAGCTCCTCACGCGCAGGGACCCGCATCGAATTTTGCGCGACATCGATCAAGCAGAACTACTTAAGCAGTCACTGCGAATGAGACCCGATCGACTTGTAATGGGAGAAATTCGCGGAGGTGAAGCAAAAGACTTGTTGATGGCATTTGCAACTGGTCACTCTGGTTGTATGGGAACTTTGCATGCGGAGAATGCACGGCAAGCATTAATTCGACTCGAAATGCTCATTCAAGTTGGTGCGTCTCAATGGAGTCTTCAAGCCGTGCGAACACTTGTGCTCTTAAGTCTTCAGGCGATTGTAGTCGTAAAGAAAGATGTTGATGGCAAGCGAAAGCTTGATGGGATTTATAAAATAGCTTCACTCGAGGAAGTTGGATTTCTCCTCGAGCGCGTTTTTGGCGAGGACAAAAATTAAATAAGCAATTCCCCGGCGTAGCCGCTTAAGCGACTGCGTTTATGAAACTACCTTTTGGATAGTACTCACCGTCAGCTGGTTCCTCGCGAAGTGGATTTTCGAACGGAACAACTTCGTTAGAGGCTGGTTCACGATCTACATCTGCTTCACCGATCACCGGACGATCAGGCGCTTGCATACTGATTGGTTTCATAACTTCCTTTTTATTGGCGCTGAAAAATCGATCTGCGATTTCACCGACTGCACGAGTGTTGTTACCTTCTCTCGAACGCCAGTGCATCATGGTGCTGTGTGCTTCTTGAGAAGCTCCAGCTCCATCAACCGAATTATTTCTATCGCGAAGACTTGATGTACCTTCAGGTCGACCAAATGAAGGAGTACCAGGCCGAATTGGCGCTGCCTCTTTCATGTCGACTGAAGTGACTCGATGAGAGGGCTTTAAGATCCCACTGATTTTTTCCATCGCTACCTCCTGTAGCTTTGCTAGCGACTACTCTTAATGAGAAATCACAGCTGACGCACATTCCATGTGCCTCATACCTTTATCGGCGTCTCAAAATGATTCTGAATAGACGATAGTCCAGTTTGCTCCCCGATCGCTGCGGGTGCTAGAGTCTGGCGATGCCAGTAAGAAGCAAAACCACTAGCAAAGAAGATAAGTTCCACGCTGTCAGCGTCGCCCTCGGTGGGCTGCTTAATAAAGCCGGCCCAGGGCAAATCACCGTTACTCAAGTAGCAAAGAAAGCTAATGTTTCACGCGCGTGGATCTATAAGTATGTTGGGAAAGATAGCGAAGACCTCATTCGTTTTGCAATTGAACATCTCGGTAAAGATATCACCACGAGAGATCTTGATGACGTCATTCGATCTCGAAAAGATTTAGTAAAAAGTGTAACTAGCGGAATGGATCGGATCTTCCAAAAAACAAACGAGTACCCGTGGTTTGTCCCCGTCTACTACAAGTATCGCGGAACTGACACTGCTCCCGGACGACTTATCGACTATGTTGAACAAGCGTACGTCGAGCGGCAGGCACAACGACTTCAGCAAAACTTTAAAAGTTACGATCGTGATAAAGCCGTCGTTGCAGCAGAAATTCTGACTGCATTTCGAATGGGTTTAGCTTTTTCTTGGCAGCGTGGTGATCTAAAGAAAAAGGCCAGCAAGTCTGAGGTGCTGACCTCTGTCGAATCATGGCTCAATGAACTCTTCAACGCCTAAGCTGGCGCTGATAATAAAATATGTTGGCTGATTGAATAGCAATACTTCGAGAAGCTTGCCGGCG
>JAYSYM010000211.1:0-1793 GCA_043727635.1 Bdellovibrionales bacterium
ATCAAGCCAGAATTACCGATATCGAGATTTAGAAGTTCGCGATTCTACTGCCACTGAACTTGGCTATGGCAATTATCAACGATTGTCAGCTAATGAACAGCGTGAAGTTGAAGACCGCCTTAACCTCAAACGCCTCGAGCGAAGTTTGCAATCTCAACGTGAGCGAGAACAATACTATCGCTACAAACCTTTGATGCGATCAGATCGTCAACGAGTCGAGTTTATTGAAGTTGGTTCTTTTGAAGGTCGCCAACGTTGGCTTCGTGCAAAAGGGATCTCAGGTGCTGGCGAACGTCACACCGCTGAGACAACTCAGTTAATCGCCGAACAAGATGTCGCTCTCGGCATGACCCGCCAGGCAGTAAAACAAAGCTGGGGCGAACCCGATGGCGTCGACATCGCCGGTAACCCAATTTACGGTAACGAACGTTGGCAGTACACTGCTACGAACGCATCGACTGAAGGCTTCAACGCTGAAAAGCGCACGATCTACTTTGAATCTGGCGTCGTAGTTGGCTGGGAAAGAAATTAACGATTGGGAATCTGTGGGAACGGATTCAAATTATTAAATTGATGCCTTAAGGCTCGGCTGCTACTTACCTAGCAGCTCAAGAAACCCTGGAGGATCAATGAAAGCCATAGCCCTACTCATCTCTTTTTTCTGTTTTAATGCCTTTGCTCAAGAACCCACTGCAACTACTACTTCTGACACTTTGTCGGTCGACGCATCAGGAAAACGCCAGCGAGTCTGGGTTGTCGATGCCGATTCAGTTTTAGTGCTCGCACTTGGAAACAAGTATAAATACACAAGCGGAACAACCAACAAGGTCACAAGCACAGACCTGGTCGCAGAGGGCGGATACAACTTTGGGACTTTTGAAGTTGGTCCTTCGGCAACTTTTTCCAATTCGAAAGACGATAACGAGACAACTGACTCGTCGCTTTATGGCGCTTACATTCGCGGAAACTTCATTCCAAATATTCCTGGTAATGACTTGATCCCCTACGTGCGCGCGGACTACAAAGTCGGTAGCGGCAAGACAACTTACGACGACTCAGACCCCTCAACTGATAATTTTACTTTTAAAACTCGCCGTACAGATTTACGCGCAGGCGTAACTTGGTTTCCGTTCGGCGAAATCTTAGGGGCTGAAGCGTTCATCGTGAACATCTCACGTCACGTCGATCGCGATATCTATTCAGATTTCGATGCAGAAGGAACTTTCATCTACACCGACTTTAAATTCTACTTCTAAGGCGAGCAAGATTCTTTGTACTCAATCGTGCCGGGCTGAGTTTCTTCATGATACGAAACGTTTAAGTAAAGGTCGCCGCTCTCGCGAACATCGGGAGTAACAGCACAAACTTGATAAGGGTTTCCCTCTTGATCTTGCTTCGTGACGAGTTGATTACAATAAAAGAATTGATAGTTAACGCGATTAATCCCCTGCTCGACTTTCATGTCGCAAGCTGTACTGGTGATGTTGATATTGAACTTCGTTTTATCGACCGTGCAACCTGGTGATTTACCATTTGTTAGATTTTTAAAATTCGCAGAGTAAAAATTTGTCGAAACTTCGGGTCTTATTTGAACTAGTTGTTTTGAATCAGAAATCATTTCGATTCGCTCTGATGTAACTGTGCCGTTGCAAGCAATGCGTTTAACGTTTGAGTAGATGCGTACTAGCGAGAAGCTAAGTGCTTTATCTTCAGAATCGGCGTCTTTACTTAAGACATCCGCGCTACAAGCAGTAAGAGCCGCGTTTGCCAAAACCAAAATTGCTAAATTAAAA
>JAYSYM010000212.1:0-5665 GCA_043727635.1 Bdellovibrionales bacterium
AACTAATGGGTCAGGAAAAGGCGCTGAATTAAAATCGATTTGTTTTTGTACTGCTAAAATCTTTCCGAAGTTTGTCATTTCATTGCAGAACTCCGCGAGTAGGACATCCTCAGGCGCAATGGACTCTTCACGCCGATCGAGGCTGCCAATTTCATTTAGTTCATTGAGCAGATCGAACATGTATTTTGAGTTTCGGAGAAATACCTGGAATACTTCTTTGCCATCAGGATCAAGGTTTTTGAACCACGGTTCGTCAAGAGATAACTCAGCAAAGCTTTGGATCGTACTTAATGGCGACTTGAGATCATGGAGAATCATATTCAGATTTCGAGCTTGTCCTTTAGCCGCATCAAAATCGCGTCGCAAATGACCGTGATCAATAATCACTGAAAGCTCATCAGCGACCTCTCGAAATGTCTGAACGTGCTCGTCTCGATAAGTGTTTGGCTTGCAACTCGAAAAAAACACGACGCCGATTTGTCGATCTCCAGATCTAAGCGGGCAAGTTAGACTCGATCTAATTCCATCTTTAATAACAAGCCTTGTTGATTCTGACTGAGGATGGCTTGCCGAGTATTCAATAAGATCGTTGATGACCCGAGGCTCACCGGTCTCTAAAATTCTCTGCAGGCTACTTCCGTGAACTGGTGCAGAGTAAGGCCGGTTAAGGTAGGCTACAGAAACTTTAGACCTCACCCATTTCAAGCTAAGATGAGTTTCAGTGCCCTCACCCTCAACGATTGCGATTCCAATCCGGTCATAGGGAATCACAAGATGAAGCGAATCGAAAACCAAATCCAAAAGTTTCTCATAACTCGCGCCTGTCAGAAGTTTTTTGTTGATCTCGTTCATCACCAGCAAAAGCTGCGTTTGCCCCGGGGCAGGCGCGATCCGCCGCGTCTCTTTATCAGGTACTTTCGGCATTGATATTCTCCTTTTCAGCAAGAACCTACTGTGCAATTACTTCTGCGAGTGGAGATCGAATTTCCCGTAACGCCTGTATGAGCTCTGCACGCGAAATCGGTTTTGACACAAAATCTGTGAATCCAAGAAGCCGAGCTTTTTCATGCTCTTCTTTAAACGTGTGTGCAGTGAGTGCTATGATTGGCTTTAGGTAGCCACTTTTTCGCAATAGGCTCGTAGCCTCATAGCCATCCATTTCCGGCATTTGAATATCCATGAGAATTGCGTCGAACTCCATGGAGTTTGCTTTTGCTATCGCTTCTTTCCCATTCCAAACAAAACTCGGTTCAATTCCAGTTCCTTTTAAAAAGTATTTAATCAGCAACTGATTGTCGGAAGAGTCTTCAGCGACAAGCACATGCATAGTCGCAGAAGATTGTCGGCGCGGAAGCTGTGCCTTAACAGTCTTGAGATTTTTGCACACAGTCTGAAATGGAAGAATCAAATTAAAAGTGCTACCGAGGCCATGTGTGCTTTTGGCCAGTATGAGATCCCCCCCAAGGAGACGAGCGAGTTTTCTAGATAGATCCAGTCCCAATCCCGTGCCGCCGAATTTCTGCGTAACACTAGCGTTTGCTTGAGAGAAAGGTTGAAAGAGTTTAGTTTGTTCATCGGGTTTAATTCCAAGGCCCGTATCGGTAATTGAAATAGTAAATGCAGACTCCGACAAATTAAATTCAACGCCGATCTTAATCTCGCCACGAGTGGTAAATTTAATGGCGTTGCTGGCCATGTTGAGCAAGATTTGATGAAGCAAGCGCCTGTCCGAGGTGACACTGCTAGGTAGATTTTCATCCACCTTCAAACTAATTTTAAGACCTTTGGTCTCCGCAGCGGGCCCCAAGAGCTCAGCCAAATCAAACATCATCTCGCGAATATTCAATTCACCTGTTTCAATTTCGAAATTTCCATCTTCAACTTTAGACAAATCCAAAATGTCATTGATGAGGCGGAGAAGGTGATCGCCGCTCTTTTTTATTATTCCCAAGAACTGGGCCTTCTCGTCACTCGAGTGGCTCAAATCGCTAGCCAGCTCTGTAAACCCAAGCATAGCAGTAAGAGGAGTTCGGATTTCATGACTCATGTGAGCAAGAAAGCGGCTCTTAGCTAAATTTGCGGCCTCTGCCACTTCCTTTTCTACTCTAGACTTCTCTGCGTCTTTGATCTGCGTCAGATTATCTGCACCTTTAATCGAGTATCTAATCGAACGCTCAAGAATTTCAGCAGATAACTGAGTTTTTTTTAAGAAGTCTGCCGCCCCTTCATGCATAGACGCTAGGTCGATTTTACGATCACTCATGCCAGTCAGCAGTATCATCGGCCGACTGAAGTTGAATGTACGGACTTCCTTCAGGATGTCGAGTCCCGTCTTTTCCCCAAGATTAAAATCGATTAGGTACACGTCAGCTTCTTGTTTTTTGATTTCGATCACCGCAGCAGCATAGTTCGACACCCAAAGCGTTTCGTAAAGCCCTGGCTCTACATCATTGAGTAGTTCCTTCGTAATAAGAAAGTCATCGTGATCGTCATCAATGATAACAACATTGATGTGTTTATTTAAAGAATGCCCAAGCGATTGATCCTCATTCATTCTTTGTGCTCTGGATCCGGGAGTTCGACAATGTCAAACCAGTAGTGCCCGATCGACGTCATGACTTTCACGAGAGCGTCAAACGAAACTGGTTTCGTTATAAACGAATTAACTCCTAATTCGTAAGTTCGAAAAATATCCTCTTCTGCTTGAGAGGTTGTAAGAACGACGACTGGGATTTGTCGGAGTCGAGGATTAGTTTTAATTTCTCGAAGGGCTTCGCGCCCATCCATGCGGGGCATATTTAAATCAAGAAGTATGAGCCCAGGTAATGGATTTTTGATTTCATCTTCGAACTTTCCGCGATGGTGCAGATAATCCATTAGCTCTTCACCATCATTAACACAGTGGAGGTTATTTAAAAGACGACTCTCTTTAAGAGCGTCTCTTATCATATCCCGATCATCTTCGTCGTCGTCAGCAATGAGAATTGGCACTGATCTTTTGAATCTATTCATTATGATGTCCAGCCTTCTGGTGAATGGGAAGAGTTGTGATGAACGTTGCGCCTTCGCCTGGGACTGATTTTGCAATAATCGATCCTTCGTGCCTTTCGACAATCTTTCGGCAAACGGCTAGACCGATCCCCGTGCCTTCGTAATCTTGCCGACCATGTAACCGTTGAAATATTGTAAAAATGCGATCGCTATACTTCTCGTCAAATCCGATGCCGTTGTCGGCGACTGTGATCTCGCAATTCTCTGAATAATTCCGTTTGGATTTTATTATCCGTGAGCTGATTTTCACGACTGGTGGCACACCGGGCTTGTGAAACTTTAGTGCATTATTTATGAGGTTCAAAAATAACTGGGTCATCTGCGCCGGATCAGCATCGACATTCGGCAGATCATCGTACTCGACTTTTCCTTTAGTTTTCTCGAGGCGGATTTCCAAATCTGAAATCACTTGCGCGAGAATTTGATTCAGGTCGATGGGTGCAAAGGGTTGCACCTTAGTTGAGACGCGCGAGTAGTCCAAAAGATCATTAATCAAAGTTTGCATGCGATAGGATGACTTTTGAATTCTCTCTAGATAATCGATAGTCTCTGCATCCAATGCGGCACTCGACTTTGAGCGTAACCGATCTGCAAAAGATTGAATTTTTCGAAGTGGTTCTTGAAGGTCATGGGCAGCGACAGAGGCGAAATCTTGAAGTTCTTTATTGCTCAACGCTAGCTTTCGAGCTTCGATTTTAAGTTTTTCCTGAACAGATATCTTTTCGGTTATATCATATCGAACCGCAACGTAGCGCTCAGGCTTTTTGTTGGCATCAAGGAACGGAACTATTGTTGTGTTGACCCAATAAAATGTTCCATCTTTAGCTCGATTCCGAATTTCGCCCTCCCAAACTTTACCCGTCGAAATGGTTTCCCACATATCCATGAAAAATTCTTTCGGGTGAAAATCCGAATTAATAATTCGATGAGTATTGCCGATCAGCTCTTCGCGCGGATATTTTGAAATTCTGCAAAATTTTTCATTCACATAAGTGATGACACCCTGATTGTTGGTGATTGCGACAATCGCGGCCTCGTCGATGGCCGACTTTAAATTAAGAAATTCTTCGCCCGTAAGACCTATGTGCATAACATCGTTTACACGAAGCGTGCACTTATGTCGACTTTATGGAGTTTTACGCCCGCGAAAGATCTTTGAAGTCTAAAGACTGCCTATTCGATCACGTATGATCTCGCGAGCTGTGCCCCTCTTAACCTTATGCCGATAAGACCACACGCTTTCAGGCACCCGTTTCGCTAGGCTAGGTCAGAGATAACAAAGTTTATTTGGAGAAAGAAATGTGGATTACCCGTTTGTCGAGCGCTTCACGACGACTCCATGGGGAGAAATGTATTCGCGAAGTGCCGAGTTATCTACTAATTCTCAGGTTACGGTCATTCTCGTTCCGGGAATGATTATTTCAAGCAGTTATATGATTCCGCTGGCACTTGAACTTGCACCCTACTGCAATGTTCACATGATCGATTTCCCGGGGTATGGAAAAAGTGAGAAGCCAAAAAACATCGTACTCAACATAAGTGAACTCGCGGAAGCTCTTCAGATTTGGATGACGTCCAACGCTATTGCAAAGGCTGCACTCATAGGAAATTCATTTGGATGCCAAATCATAGCAGAATTCGCGGCTCGGTATCCGGAGCTAATCGACAGAGTTGTTCTTCAAGGCCCTACCGTTGATCCCGCTGCCCGAAGTGTGCTTCGGCAAATGATTCGGCTGAAGTTAAATTCTATGCGGGAGTCAAAATCGGCCGGATTGATTTCGGTAAAGGACTATCGCGCTGCGGGACTTAGCCGAGTTATAAAAACGATTCGAATGACTATGCAAGACCGCATTGAGACAAAGCTTCCGCAGATTCGCGTGCGAACTCTTGTCGTTCGAGGAGATCGAGATCCAGTCGTGCCTCAGGAGTGGGCTGAGCAAGTGACTCAATTAATTCCGAATAGTGAACTTTGTGTGATACCGGGCGCTGCGCACATTCTTAATTATTCTGAGCCTAAAAAATTTAGTCGAGTCATACTACACTTTTTAGGTTTAAGTTACAGCGGTGCCGATGGCTGACAACACTAGAGCTGTGCGACGCACCCTTGGAATGCTTTCGCTAATATCTCCTCACTTTGGCCGGTGGCTCGATTGCCCAGTACCGTTGATTTCTGAAAATCACCGATTCGAATTTGAATCTACGACAGAAACGCTTTTCGTCTTGCTGCCGGGAATTCAGGATCAGCATGTTGATTTTGAAATCGCCGGGTTCGTAAGTGCCGTGAAACAAATGAATCTCAAAGCAGATTTGCTCGCAGTTGATGCGCATATTGGTTATTACGTTCGGAAGACAATCGTCGATCGACTCCGTGAAGACGTTATTCTGCCGGCTCGTCAAAGTGGGTACAAGAATATTTGGCTGGTAGGCACTTCATTAGGCGGACTCGGCTCAGCACTCTATGCTCAAAAATACGAGACAGATATCAATGGAGTTTTACTCTTAGCACCTTACCTAGGCAAACCCTCACTGATACGTGAAATTAGTAAAGCTGGCGGGCCCACAGTCTGGCTTCCGAAGAAAGTTGATTTCAAAAATGAACTCTGGGCCTGGCTTA
>JAYSYM010000213.1:0-5665 GCA_043727635.1 Bdellovibrionales bacterium
CTGAAATTCTCAAAGAACAAAGTGTCGTTCACTGGCGCGGAATTTATTGCGGCGTAAGTGGCCCGTGTTACGAAACTCCCGCAGAAGTTCGTCATCTTCAGTCACTTGGCGGAAAAGCCGTTGGCATGAGTACCGTGCCAGAAGCAATTGCCGGAAACCATTTAGGGTTAAGAGTTTGCGGCATCAGCTGTATTACGAACAACGCTGCCGGGCTTTCTTCGCACAAACTCTCGCACCAAGAGGTCACCGACACCGCAAAGCTCGTTGCGAACAAGTTCGGTACCTTCCTTAAAACATTCGTAGCTGCTCTTTGATGGGTCTTTGATGGGATCTTTGATGAGTCTTCAATGGAGCCTCTAAATAATGGCTAAGCGTACGCTCATTACTAACGGCACAGTCGTCACGATGAACTCGCGTCGCGATGTTTTTTTAGGCGATGTCGTTATCGAGGGTGATGCAATTAAATATGTCGGTAAAAAAGCGCCTGCAGATTTAAAAAAGGGTGCGAAGGTTGTCGATGCAGACAACGCCTTTGTGATTCCGGGCCTGATTCAAGCTCACGTTCACTTATGCCAAACACTTTTTCGCGGCGATGCTGACGATCTTGCTTTGCTTGAGTGGCTTCAACAAAGAATTTGGCCAATGGAGCATGCTCACAACGAAGCGTCGCTAAGATCCTCGGCTGAGCTCGGTTTGCTTGAAATGCAAAAATCTGGAACGACTGCAATTCTCGACATGGGAACAGTTCGGCACACGAATGTGCTTCTAGAAACTGTCGTAAAAAGTGGAATGAGATACTGGGGCGGCAAGTGTTTAATGGATCACAAAGATTCATCTGGTCCGCTCTATGAAAAAACAAGCTCGGCGTTAAAAGAAACCGAATCTCTCTTAAAATATTGGAACAACAGGCACGCACTTGTGCAGTATGCACTTTGTCCGCGTTTTGCGATTTCCTGCACGGATGAATTATTAGAAGCCGTTGCTGATATTCAAGCTAGCAGTGGCTTTGTTGTTCACACTCATGCCTCTGAGAATGTTGATGAGATCCGGATCGTAAAAGAGCGCACCGGCCACAACAATGTCGACTACCTTGCGCACTTAGGATTTTTAAATAGCCGAACAGTCATCGCCCACGGCGTACATCTTACCGATTCAGAAATGAAAAAGATGGTGAAAGCTGAAACGTCGTTGGTTCACTGCCCAAGCTCAAATCTGAAATTGGGTTCTGGCTTTGCGCCAATTGAAAAATTTCACAAACATGGACTCAACGTTGCTTTAGGCGCCGATGGTGCTCCTTGTAATAATTCAATGGATCCATTTATTGAAATGCGTTTAGCTGCGCTCATGCAAAAGCCATTGTTTGGGCCCGAAGCACTGCCTGCCCGCAAAGCCTTTGAGATGGCCACTTTGGCAGGAGCGCGTGCTCTTGGATCAGTAGACAAAATTGGTTCACTCGAAGTCGGCAAGCAAGCCGATGTGGTTGTCGTTGATCGATCCCACATCAGCGTTGCGACAGTCGATGATGCCTACTCTGCACTTGTTTACTCATGTCTTGGACGTGATGTGACTGATGTGTTCATCGCGGGTCGCGAAATTGTGCGCGACCGAGAACATCAGCTTCTCGACGAACCTTCAGTTATCGATCGAGCGAGACGAGAGCATAAGAAACTCCTTGCTAGGCTATAATCAAACGGTAGTTCATACCTTTTGGTGTCGCAAACGCGTTAGACGCGGCTGAGCTACCAAAAGGTATGAACTACCGTTTGTAGGAAAAATTTGCCTACTTCCCTGAAGTCCAGTTTTCAGCAAACTCCCTACTACAACCAATTCTAAAGCTGCCCGAGGGAGTTGGACTAACCGACTCATAGGTAAAATGTGATCATATCTCTAGTGGTGTGAAGGATCCGCACCACCTACTGGTTTTTTTTGGGTTGGAGATGACATGGATGTCACGGCGATAGTCATTAGGTCGGCGAAGTTAATCGGCTTCGTTATCTGTCTTGCACTACTAAGCGCTTGCGAAATGTCGAGCGACAAAGCAACTGTCCCGTACAACTCCCTAAAAAATGGCGACTGCTCTGGCACTGCTGTTGAAAACCGCTACGTGATCAAATGGAAAGACGGCGAAGTAACCGGCGCAACTTTCCAATCAGAAGAAGAAATGCGAGAGATTCTCGTTCACTTTAAAGACGACATCGAAATTGTCGAAGACGATCAAATTTTAAAATCACAAGAGTTCACTGTTTCTGAATCCGCGATGGCGACAGCAGACTGGGGACAAGTTTCTGTCGAGGCGGCAAACGCCTGGAATCAAAATGTAAAAGGCGACGGCGTTGTCGTTGCAGTTATCGATTCGGGTGTCGATCGCAATCATGCGCAAATTGCTCCGCGCATTGCCGTCAACGCAGGTGAAGTTGCCAACAACGGTGTTGATGATGATAGCAACGGCGTAATCGATGATGTCTCGGGTTATTGGTTCTGGATGGAGTCTAAAAATGGGCAAGTGATTATTCACGATACGCCTGACGTAATCGATACGACCGGCCACGGAACCCACGTTGCTGGCATCGTTGCGGCCGATCATACGACTGGCGGAATTAAGGGCCTTGCTCCGAAAGCGAAAATCCTTCCGATCGGATTCATGACTCAGAGGTTTGATGAAGAAAAACAAAAGTGGGTTGGTACCGGCGGTGGTCTACTTTCTGATGCCGCTCGTGCAATTCAATACGCGACAATTCGCGGTGTGAAAATTATCAACGCAAGTTGGGGCGGTGGCCAATGCTCTAAGACGTTGAAATCCGTGATCAGTGATCTTGAGTCGCAAGGGATATTGTTCGTGGATGCGGCCGGAAACATGGGCTCGAATATTGATTTCAATCCGGAGTATCCTGCTGCGTTCAATTTGCCGGGACAAATTGTTGTCGGCTCTTATGGTCCCGCAGGTGGCCAATCACAATTCTCGAATTACAGTACTAATCTCGTTCACTTACTTGCGCCAGGTGATGACATTGTTAGTACTTACCCAGGGAACGGCATCATGAAAATGAGCGGAACCAGCATGGCTTCGCCATTCGTAGCGGGGGCTGCTGCCCTCTTAATGAGCGATCGCCCACAGGCAACTGTTGCACAAATCAAACAGGCTATTCTTAGCTCAGTGGTTACCGGTAATTTCGAGGTAATGACTCGCGGAAAATTAAACGTGAAAAACGCTCTAGCAGCCATTCGAACTGCCGTTCCTTAGATTGCGATCTTCCCTCACACTATACTTGCCTAACGCAGAGCGCCCGGGACATTATCTGGGCTTCTTAAACCCGCGCTAGGACAGGCATTGATGGAAACTACTTCATCTACTTCTCGAACCGAATTACGCGTTCGTGAACTCGAAACTAAAAACAACGAAGCCTTAGTAGGCGGCGGTGCTGAAAAGCTCGCTAAACACAAAGAAGGCAATCGCTTAACCGCTCGCGAGCGACTCGAAGTTCTTCTCGATCCAGCAAGCTTTGTTGAGATGGATCGCTTCGTGACTCATCGGTCTCAAAACTTCGGCATGGGCGAGAAAAAAGTTCCTGGCGATGGCGTGATCACTGGCTACGGCAAGATCAACGGAAAATTAGTTTTCGTTTACTCGCAAGACTTCACTGTTTTCGGCGGATCAATGTCTCGCACTCAAGCGAACAAGATTCTGAAGATCATGGACATGGCGATGAAGAATGGTGCACCAATCATTGGATTGAATGATTCCGGTGGCGCTCGTATTCAAGAGGGTGTTGAAGCTCTCGGTGGTTACGCGGATATCTTCCTTCGCAATACTCTTGCATCAGGTGTTGTTCCACAGATCAGTGCGATCATGGGGCCTTGCGCAGGCGGTGCAGTTTACTCTCCATCAATTACTGATTTTATTTTCATGGTGAAAGATACGAGCTACATGTTCGTAACTGGCCCTGACGTAATCAAGACTGTTACTCATGAAGACATCACTAAAGAACAACTGGGTGGAGCGCTCACTCATAATAAAAAATCTGGCGTGGCTCACTTCGCAGCGAACGATGACAAGCACTGCTTGTTGCTCATTCGTGAGTTGTTAAACTTCCTGCCTTCGAACAACGTTGATGATCCACCTGTCATTCCAACGAACGATGCTCCCGATCGAATCGAAGATGCCTTGAACAATTTCATTCCTGACTCTTCAAAAAAGCCTTACGACATGCTTGAGCTTGTGAAGATGACTGTCGATGAGGGTTACTTCCTCGAAATTCATCAGCACTACGCAAAGAACGTGATCGTGGGATTTGCTCGCTACAACGGCCGCTCAGTCGGCATCGTTGCTAACCAACCGCAAGTTCTCGCTGGTTGCTTGAACATCGACGCATCTAAAAAAGCTGCGCGCTTTGTTCGCTTCTGTGATGCGTTTAATATTCCAATCGTTACCTTCGTTGACGTTCCGGGCTTCTTGCCAGGCTCAGATCAAGAATGGAACGGGATCATCACACACGGAGCAAAACTTCTTTACGCTTACGCTGAAGCGACAGTTCCTAAAGTGACAATCATCACTCGCAAAGATTACGGCGGAGCTTATTGCGTAATGAGCTCAAAGCACTTACGGGGCGACGTGAATCTTGCTTACCCGACTGCAGAGATTGCAGTGATGGGCGCAGATGGCGCAGTAAATATTATTTTCCGTGAAGCAATCAAGAAAGCTTCTAAGCCTGTAGACGAAAAGGCGCGATTAACTTCGGACTACGAAGAAAAGTTCGCAAATCCTTACGTCGCTGCAGAACTTGGATACGTTGATGAGGTGATCGAGCCAGCAATGACTCGCAAACGCATCATCGATGCTCTTGAAATGCTTAAGAACAAAAAAGATTCTAATCCGCCGAAGAAACACGGCAATATCCCGTTATAACGCTGTTTCGTTAATAGGTGGCGCTGCCACCTAGGAGCTTTCATGTTTAAAAAAATTCTGATCGCCAATCGCGGAGAGATTTCACTACGAGTTATTCGTGCGTGCCGTGATATGGGAATCAAAGCGGTTGCTGTATATAGCGATGCTGATCGCAACAGCCTTCACGTTACACTTGCTGATGAAGCTTACAACATTGGCCCGGCACCATCAAAAGACAGCTACCTTCGCGTCGATCGCATTCTAGAAGCCGTTAAGAAATCTGGTGCTGATGCTGTTCATCCTGGTTATGGCTTCCTTAGCGAAAACGCTGACTTTGCTGAACAACTAAAAGCGGCGGGCGTTGCATTCATCGGTCCTACACCAGAAAACATTCGCGCAATGGGCGACAAGCTTTCAGCTTTAAAGCGTATGCGTGACGCCAATGTGCCCACTGTCCCCGGCAGCGGCGGTCCGGTTAATGACTTGGAAGAAGCTAAGCGAGTGGTTGCGAAGATCGGACTCCCGGTCATGATCAAGGCGTCTGCCGGTGGCGGCGGCAAAGGGATGCGCGTTGTTAATACGATGGATGAGCTCGAAAGCTCGTTCCGTGCCGCGAAATCAGAAGGCTTAAATTATTTCAAAGACGACACTGTTTACATCGAACGCTTTATCAACAATCCAAAGCACATCGAAGTTCAAGTGTTCGGCGACAAACATGGAAACGTAGTTCATTTGTTTGAACGCGAATGTTCCGTGCAACGCCGTCACCAAAAAATTATCGAA
>JAYSYM010000214.1:0-1787 GCA_043727635.1 Bdellovibrionales bacterium
ACCGGCTTCACGAGCACCATCTGCCAACGACTTAATACGGCCGTGGTAGAGATATCCGTTACGATCAAAAACTACTGCTTCAATTTTTTTAGCAAGTGCACGCTTCGCAATCTCTTTACCGATCGCAGCAGCTGTCGACTTGTTTGAACCCTTTAGTCCATCAACATCGAGAGTCGACGCCGAAACAAGAGTTACACCTTTTGAATCATCAATGATTTGCGCGTACATGTGACGAGCGCTACGGAAAATGCTCAAACGAGGCTTTTCAGTAGAACCAGTGATCTTGCGACGAATGCGCAATTTCTTTTTAGTGCGCGATACTTCTTTAACACTCGCGCTTTTCTTAATTGTAAGTCTCATATTATTTACCTGCCGACTTTCCTTCTTTACGACGAATCTTCTCGTCTGAGTACTTCACACCTTTGCCTAAGTACGGCTCTGGTGGACGGAACGAACGAAGTTTCGCAGCAACCTGACCAACGAGTGCGCGGTCTGGACCGGCAATCGCAATAGCAGTTTGCTTTTCAACTTTGATCTCGATGCCTTCTGGAATCGGGAACTTGATCGGATGTGAGTAGCCAAGAGAAAGCTCTAAAGTCTTTCCGCTGACTGCCGCACGATAACCGACACCAACTAAATCCAAAGACTTAGTAAATCCAGTCGTCACGCCTGTAACAGCGTTCTGAACTAGTGCACGGTACAATCCGTGAAGTGCACGAGAGTTTTGTGTTTCATCTTTGCGAGAGAGAACAATTTTGCCGCCCTCAAGCTTCGCAGTGATTTCAGGGCGCATCGCCACTTTTTGAGTGAACTTCGCGCCTTTCACGACAACTTCGTTAGCCGGAGTGATCGTCACTTGAACTTTGTCGCTAACTGTAACTGGTGCTCTACCTACTCGAGACATCTCTTACCTACCAAACTGTGCAAAGTAGTTCGCCACCCAAATTGTTTTGGGCAGCCTGGTTACCGCTCATGACTCCTCGGTTAGTGCTAAGCACTGCCAAACCGAATCCTGAACGAACACTAGGAATTTTATCTTTAGCTACATACAAACGACGACCCGGACGGCTCCAACGATCAAGTGAAGTGATCACTGTTGTGCCAGCTTCATCGTATCGAAGGTAAACGCGCATGATGCCTTGTTTGCCATCGCGAACCACTTTGTAGTTTGCAATGTATCCGGCTTCTTTAAGCACGTTAGCAATACCAACGCGTAATTTTGAACTAGGAATATCAACCTTCTCGTGACGAGCTAGGCCTGAGTTTCGAATTCTTGTTAAAAAATCTGCTACGCTATCCATTATCGCTCCTCTTACTTACGGAATGGCATGCCCAATGCTTCAAGTAATGCTTTTCCGTCAGCATCATTCTCAGCACTCGTGCAAATTGTAATGTTCATGCCACGTACTTTATCAACGCGGTCGTAGTTGATCTCTGGAAACACAATTTGTTCTTTCAAACCTAGATTGTAATTTCCGCGTCCATCAAACCCTTTGGTTGGTAGACCACGGAAGTCACGTACGCGCGGAAGCGCTAGGTTCATAAGACGATCCATGAAAGCCCATGCGCGCTCGTTACGAAGAGTAACGCGTGCACCGATCGGCATGCCTTCACGAAGCTTGAAGTTTGAAATCGCCTTCTTTGCTTTCGTGATAACTGCCTTCTGGCCAGAGATCGTTGTTAGTTCGTCGGCAGCTGTATTGATGAGCTTCGGGTTTTGCACCGCTTCGCTCAAACATACGTTGATAACGACTTTTTGAATTCTTGGTACCTGCATCGCACTCTTA
>JAYSYM010000215.1:0-5649 GCA_043727635.1 Bdellovibrionales bacterium
TGATGGGAATTTTGACGCTCATGGGTGTTGCTTCGACTGTAGTTCAAACAGGTTTTCTGAATAACGAAGAAGTGTTTGAACTGAAGTTTGAAAGATTGAACCCAGTTGACGGTTTCAAAAAGATCTTCAGCCTTCACTCATTCATCGAGGGCTTCAAATCAGTTTTAAAAATTACCTGCATTGGTGTTGTGGTCTGGTGGGTGATCAAAGGCCAGGTCCTTGATATCCCAATCATCGCTGCCTTCAGCATCGAGCAGATCATTGTTTATGCTGGCCAAGTAACTCTTAAAATTTTACTTACAGTCGGTATCTTCATGGGCGTGTTGGCAGCAGCTGATTATTTCTTTCAGCGCTGGGAGCTTGAAAAGCAAATGCGCATGACGAAGCAAGAGATCAAAGAAGAACACAAGTCGCGCGAAGGTGATCCGATGATCAAAGCGCGCATTCGTCGTATCCAGCGCGAAATGGCGAACAAGCGCATGATGACCGATGTTCCTAAGGCTGACGTGATCATCACGAACCCAACTCACATCGCGGTCGCGATTCAATATGATCCGATCAAGATGGCGGCGCCTAGAGTTCTCGCGAAAGGCGCAGGCGTAACAGCTGAGCGAATTAAAGAAATCGCTCGCGAAAATAATATCCCAATTATGGAAAACAAACCGTTAGCTCGTACAATCTTTAAAACATTAAAAATCGGGTCAACGATTCCTCGAGAACTTTTCACTGCAGTAGCACAGGTGCTTTCGTATGTTTATAAGCTTAAGAGAAAGAAGATGATTTAATATGGATCAGCTATTTCATTTTCTAAAACGATTTGAGAAGTACACGAAGAACATGGATCTGATGATGGCAGTTGCCTTAATCGGCATCTTGTCAGTGATGATCATTCCACTTCCTGCATTCTTGCTAGATATCGCTCTCACACTTTCTCTTTGCTTAAGCTTATTGATCTTAGTGGTAGCTCTCTACACAAAGAAGACGCTCGATTTCAGCGTGTTCCCAAGTCTTTTGCTCATCACAACTCTTTTCCGTCTTTCTCTCAACGTTGCAACAACTCGTCTGATTCTGACTCATGGTCACGAAGGGCCTGAGGCAGCCGGCGGAGTTATCGCAGCGTTCGGTAGCTTCGTAGTAGGTGACAGCTATGTAATCGGTTTCATCGTGTTCATGATCCTTGTCGTGATTAACTTCATCGTAATCACCAAAGGTTCGGGCCGAGTTGCGGAAGTTGCTGCTCGATTCACGTTAGATGCAATGCCTGGTAAGCAGATGTCGATCGACGCTGACTTAAACGCAGGTTTAATTAACGAAGAACAAGCTCGTAAACGCCGTAAAGAAATCGAAATGGAAGCTGATTTCTACGGGTCAATGGATGGTGCTAGTAAGTTCGTCCGAGGTGACGCGATCGCCGGTATCTTGATCATGGTTATTAACGTTGTTGGTGGTCTCATCATCGGCGTTATTTCTCACGGCCTAGATATCGCAACTGCTGCACAGAACTACACGATGTTAACTATCGGTGATGGTCTCGTAACCCAAATTCCAGCACTTATCATTTCAACTGCAGCTGGTGCGATCGTAACTCGAAGTTCAAGCGGCGAAGACATGGGTAACGAAGTTGCGAGTCAGCTCTTCTTGAATCCTCGCGCGCTCTACATTGTTTCAGGAATCATGCTTTGCATGGGTCTTGTGCCAGGCATGCCGCTTACACCATTTGCGTTCGTTGCGATTGCTTTGACTGGTCTCGGCTGGGCTGTCACTCGCTTCCGTGACGAAAAATCCAATAATGAAAAAGCCGCAGCTGCAGAAATCGCAAGCAGACCGGAAAAAGAGAAGATCGAGAATCTTCTTCCACTCGATGTTGTTGAACTCGAAGTTGGGTATGGTCTAATTAATATCGTTGAGAGTGATCAGTCGGGTGATTTGATCGAACGTATTGCAAGTATCAGAAAGCAATTTGCTCTCGATCTTGGTTTGATCGTTCCAAGCATTCACATTCGCGACAATCTTCAGCTCGCTCCGGGCGAGTATCGCTTGATGATCAAAGGCAACCGAGTGGGCGGCGGAACTCTTCGTCCAGAATACTTACTTGCAATGGATCCAGGTAACGTCACCGCTGAGGTTGACGGCATTCGCACTAAAGAACCTGCATTTGGTCTCGATGCGCTTTGGGTTTCACGTGCGCAACGTGAGGAAGCTGAATTGGCTGGCTACACGGTTGTTGATCTTCCAACGGTCATGGCAACTCACTTAACTGAAATCATTCGCACTCATGCTCATGAACTTCTTGGTCGTCAGGAAGCTTCGGCTCTCGTTGATAACTTCAAGAAGTCTTATCCGAAAGTTGTCGAAGAACTTATTCCAGATCAGCTTCCACTTGGAACAGTGGTTAAGGTTCTTCAGAATCTTCTGCGTGAACAGGTTTCGATTCGCGATCTACTTACGATTTTTGAAACTTTGGCTGATGAGTGCCATCGCTCGAAAGACTCAGAACTCCTCACTGAAGGCGTTCGTAGATCTCTCGCTCGTCGAATCACTGCTCGCTACAAGACCGATGAAGGCAATGTTCCTGTGTTAAGCCTTGATCCACGTCTCGAAGAATTGATTGCGAATTCATTGTTACAAACTGAGCAAGGTGTTCAGCTTGTAATGGATCCGCGAGTTGCGTCTGGAATGATTGAGGGAATCGCTTCAAGTATTGAACGCCATCCTGAAATCGCGGGCCAACCGATTCTTTTAACGAGCCCAACAGCTCGTCGGCATATCTTTAAGTTAACGAACCGATTCATTCCGCAGTTAGTAGTTCTTTCTCATAACGAGCTTTCGCCAGATGCACGTGTAAGCAGTGTAGGCGTAGTGGAGTTGTCAAATGCAGGTTAAGAAGTTTGAAGCTAAAACAATGAAAGAAGCTTTGCAGATGGTTAAGCTTGAGCTTGGACCGGATGCAGTGATTCTTGCTGCGAAAGACAACCGCAATCGCTTCGGCCTCGTTGGCGAAGGAAGCGTTGAGATTACAGCTGCAGTCAGCGAATCAACTCTGCATAAAAAGCGTTTCACTGAATCTCGCATGCGCGGCGAAGATGTAACTCGCTTTCAGCAATCAACTGCACGCTCGCAAAAGCAAGTAATTGAAAAAATGGCTGAACGCCGAATCACTGCGGCGGCTCAAGCTCGAGCCCAAGTTCAACTACTTGCTCAAGAGGCAGCTCAACAAGCAAATGTGACTGGCCTGGCAACTGCTGCTGCAAAAGCTTCTGCGGCTCATGCAAAAGCGACTCGTCCAACGACAGCGCGATCGTACATCGACATTCAAGATGATGGACCAAATGAATCTTACAGTGGTGGCCGTCATGGCAGTGGTCATGCTGGTGGACTAGAAACCTACTCTACTCAAAGCCCTGCATCAGTGCGAAATTCTTCAAGAGCCGCAGGCGCGCATTCGAGCGAGTTCTCGGAATTAAAGGGTGAGATTCAGCGATTACAAGAGGTGATCAAGGGCTTCCAAAAGATGCCACAGAGCTTTATTCCGGCGCACCCAGGGGCTGAGCACGGAGTTGGGCAAGACTTCGCATTCATGTATCAAAAATTAGTTGAAGCGGGTGTTTCAGCTGAAATCGCGACTGAAATTCTTAAAGCCGCGCAAGCTTCGATTGATCCTTCTCACGCAAAAAGAAGAGCTGCAGTCGACGCATGGGTAGCAAAACGAATTTTAGATTCAACGCAATTGGTGCAAGATCCTTTTAAGGGCCGCATTCATTCGTTTGTTGGCCCATCGGGTGCAGGTAAAACTTCTGCCTTAATTAAGTTCGCAAGCCACCTTGTTGTTCAAGAAAACAAGAAAGTTGCGATCGTCAGCGGGGACACTTCAAAAGTTGGGGCCGTTGATCAAATGAAGATCTTCTGTCGCATCTTAAACATTCCATTTGCAATGGCTCGTAGCCGTAACGACTGGGAATGGGTATTAAGTCAGCTCTCAAACGTTGATTACATTTTGTTCGATAGCCCAGGCTCTCAACTTCGTGAAATTGATGAGATTCACGCATTGAAAGCTATGCTCCCACCTGATGTAACTGGAGCAACGACACATTTAGTAATCAGCGCTACTTCAAAAGATACAGACGCTTTTGAAATGGCTCGTAGATATCGCTCTGTGAATGTTAACGACGTGATCTTCACGAACTTAGATCAGTCGGTACAACATGGTGTGATCTATAATTTCCAATTAAAAAATTCACTCCCGCTTCACTCATTCGGAATTGGTTCGCGAATCCCTGAGGATTTCGAGCCAGCAACGAAGGAACGGGTACTCGATTTGATTTTCAAGCTCACTAAGTTGAGAAAGGAAGCGTAACTACATGCCCAGAAACATTGGCAGACCGACTAGGACAGTCAGCATTACTTCAGGAAAAGGTGGCGTAGGAAAATCCTCGATTGTCGCTAACCTCGCCGTCCAACTTGGCCGCGAAGGCAAGCGCACGCTCATTCTCGATGGAGATATGGGTATGGCAAACATGGACATCATGTTCGGTGTTCGCCCAAAACAAAATATTTATGATGTTCTCAAGGGCGAAGCGCAAATGAAAGACATCTTGATTGATGTTGCTCAGAACGTAACTTTGATTCCTGGCGGCAGTGGACTCTTCGAACTCCAAACTCTGAGTGTCTTTGAAAAACAATTGTTACTTGATCGCGTAAGCACGTTAGGTAGCGATTACGACTTCATGTTGATCGATACTGCACCTGGCATTGATGACAACGTGTTGTACCTCAATGCTGCGGCTCAAGAGATCTGTGTAGTAGTAACTCCGGATCCTGCAAGCGTTGCCGATTCATACGCACTCATCAAAGTCCTTAACCAACGTTACAAAGAGAACAAATTCTCGATTATTTGTAACCAGGTTAAGGACGAGGCTGAAGGCTTTAGATTGTATGAAAAACTTAATGAGGTCGCGGCTCGCTTCCTCTACGTCAGTCTGGATTACGGCGGAACAGTACCTACTGATCCCATTTTGAGACAGTCTGTTCGTCTACAAAAAGTCGTGTCCACAACTCAGCCAGATGCACCTTCATCTCATGCAATTCGCAAATTGTCTCATAAGATTAAGGGCTTTGAGCACGTCGAGGAATGTAAAGGAAGTCTGCAGTTCTTTTGGGAACAGCTCATAGGTGTGGCTTAGAAAGAATAGGACTTTTTGGCCACGAGGCCCTTTGGTAACCTAATAATACCGGTTCATAATTTTTCGGTGGGGCAACTAATAATGTCGAATAGCCAATTGTTGAAGAAGTACAAAGAGCAGCCGGCGAGACTCTCATCTGAGGAAAAAAACAAGCTCATCACGGAGTACTCTCCCCTGATTAAGTTCATTGCACAGAAAATTGCGGTGCGCTTACCTTCGAACATTGAGCTAGATGATCTAATTTCATCTGGTGTTATTGGTTTGATGGATGCGATCGATAAGTACGATCCAACTCGCGATAATAAATTTAAGACTTACGCTGAATTCCGTATTCGTGGTTCGATTCTCGATGAATTGCGCGCACAAGATTGGGTTCCGCGTTCTGTCCGTGATAAAGCAAAACTTTTAGATCGTACAGTGTTGGAACTCGAAGGCTCGATGGGCCGCACTCCAACAGACGAAGAGATTT
>JAYSYM010000216.1:0-1770 GCA_043727635.1 Bdellovibrionales bacterium
TGACGGAAAGATTCTTTTGCTTGTAGTGAGCAATTCGTCAGGGACCTTTAAGCCAGATATTTTCTCGGCTGAGCAGACAGCGCGAACTATTTCTCGAATTTTGAAAACTCCAAGTAACCGCGTTGTAGTTACTCGCGGCGAACCTTTTGGCTTACAGAACGTAAAGATTCTTTTAAAAGCCGACGGTCTTCCGAAAGTAAAGATTGAAGAGAGACTTCAGTCGTTACGTCAGAAGGTTTCGCAGGGCCAATCGACATTCATAAATTTAAAATGTGAAAAAGTTTTTAAAGTTATTAAATAAGAGGTTTTTATGAACTTGAAATTCTTCAAGGTTTTCTCGGTAGTGCTCACCCTAAGTTTTTCTATCTCTGCATTTTCGGAAGATCCAGATCAAGATGCTAGCCGCACGGGCGCAGTTACGCGCGGAATGATCGTCCCAAAAATTGAAACCACAAAAGATGGAATTCGCGTAACGGTTGATACCTTCAGTCAGGATGCGAACGATCATATCGATCTCGAACTCCAAGTCATCTTAAAAGAGCAGGGCCGCTACAGTGGTGAAACACTTCAGCTAAAACTCCTCGACAAGCCCCGATCAGAAAAAGTGTTCCAAAACGGTAAGCAGCTTAAGTTTGATGTGTCACTGCAGGAATTAAACGACGCCCTTGCGACAAGGGGCCCAAAGAATAACAATCTCAAGATTGGACCTGGCACTCCTCTCTTTGTTCACGCTGCTTGGAAAGCTTACGGCGGCAACTGGAGCCATCAGTGGGGTGGGCCAGATCGTGGTGGCCTAATTACTATTCCAGGCAAAGCAGAATCTTCGGTTGAGGTTACTCGCCCAACAGGATTAGACGTAGCTGTTGATATCGATGGGAATCTAGCAAACCAATTCCAGGTGCCGAACTCTAAGCAAGGTCTGAAACGCAATGGTCAAATCCGCAGCCGCGTTGAAGGTGAAGGCAAGTTTCAAGTTTACGAAGAGCAATTAAGCGACCTGAAATCTAAACTCTTCGAACTTGCGACTGACAAAAATAAATCGAAAGAAGTGCTTGGCGAAAATTGGTCGATCAAAGTTGAAGATCGATACATGAAACGCGATAAGGCCGGAAATTTAATTCTTGCAGCTGATGGCTTTCCGATCCCAGACCCAATGGTCGATACTTATTATGACAATGAAAGAGCTGACGGCGCAAAAAAAGATATGGCGATTCGTTATCGCTGGACCGAAGGCAACCGCACTGGTGCTTGGAACTTTAAGCCTGGTATTGGCCGCTCTTCGCCGACCGGAGTGATGTATCGTTTAGAGTACGGTGTAGACACTACTAGCGATCGCCCTTCAGCGATCTCGCGTTTCGCTGACAGCCTTAGCGCCCTTAATCCATTTCAGAGAATTCGCGAGCTAACCGGAGAGAAACCTTCAAGCTTCTTTAAGCCAGCCGTGAAGATTATCGATCACCGTTATAAATTCAAACTTGAGCACAAGAATGGTTTGATCGTAGAAATTTCGCTCGACGATGCGACTGCTGAAAACCTCAGAAGTAATGGAAAACGCAAGATTCGCTTCGGACAACTCGAAATGGATATCGATCACTTGGCGACTAGCTCAACGACGACGATGGCGCTAAACAATACCAACGTTTATGCTGGAAAAGGGAGCCAAGATCTTACAAACCGATTTGGTGATGGCGAAGTGAAGATCACCGGTGGCGTTTCTCTCCACACTGAGTCAGATTTAGAGAACAAGGGTGCGATCATTTCAAAGCATAA
>JAYSYM010000217.1:0-1768 GCA_043727635.1 Bdellovibrionales bacterium
CTTCGCTTAACCCGGAATATCGGGATCATGGCTCACATTGATGCTGGTAAGACGACTACGTCTGAGCGGATTCTTTTCTACACGGGGAAATCTCACAAGATCGGTGAAGTTCATGATGGTGACACTGTCATGGATTGGATGGAGCAAGAGCAAGAGCGTGGAATCACGATCACTGCGGCTGCAACGATGGCATTTTGGAAAAACCATCGCATTAATCTGATCGATACTCCGGGGCACGTCGATTTCACAATTGAAGTTGAGCGCTCACTTCGCGTACTCGATGGCGCCGTAGCAGTGTTCGACGGTGTTAACGGTGTTGAGCCGCAGTCGGAAACAGTTTGGCGCCAAGCTGATAAGTATAAAGTCCCTCGTATTTGCTTCATCAATAAAATGGATCGCATCGGTGCAAACTTCCACGGAAGTGTTCAGACGATGATCGATAAGCTCTATACGAACCCGCTGCCGATTCAAATTCCCATTGGCGCTGAAGATCAGTTCCAAGGTGTGATTGATTTAGTTGAATTCAAAGCACTCGTTTGGGCCGACAAAGATAAAGGTGAGCATTACGATATTCGCGAGATCCCAGCGGATCTTTTGCCTGAAGCGCAGAAGTACCGCGATCAGATGATCGAGCGTATTGCTGAGTTTGACGATGCGCTAACTGAAAAGTTTTTGATGGGCGAGAAGATCTCTACTGAAGAGCTCAATGCGACTCTTCGAAAAGCGACTCTCGCACTAAAAGTGTTTCCGGTTCTTTGTGGCGCAGCCTTTAAGAACAAAGGTGTTCAACCGCTACTTGATGCAGTCATTGCGTATTTGCCGAGTCCTCTCGAAGTTCCGCCAATTACAGGACATGATCCTGCAAAGCCTGAGAAGTTGATTGCTTGTAAGCCTGACTTTGACGCCGATGTTGCAGCTCTCGCATTCAAAATTGCTGCTGATCCGTTTGCGGGAAGTTTAACTTTTATTAGAGTGTATTCGGGGACAGTAAAAGTCGGAGATCAGCTTTACAATCCGCGCGAAGATAAAAAAGAACGCATTCAGCGATTAGTAAAACTTCATGCGAATTCTCGAGAGGATGTTCAGCAGTTAAAAGCCGGAGACATCGGCGCAGTTGTTGGCCTTAAGTTCACTGGAACTGGCGACACGCTCTGCAATTCTGCTCACCCAATTGTACTAGAGCGAATCACATTTCCTGATCCGGTCATTTCTGTAGCGATCGAAGCTAAATCAGCTGCTGACATGGATAAAATGGTTTTGGGTTTGGAAAAACTCGGCAAGGAAGATCCTTCGTGCAGAGTTAGAGTAGATGCTGAAACGGGCCAGATGCTTTTGTCGGGCATGGGCGAGCTTCACTTAGAAATTCTTGTGGATCGCCTTCTTCGCGAATACAAAATATCAGCTAACGTTGGGCGACCGCAGGTAACCTACCGAGAAACGATTTCAAAAGTATCGCGGGCCGATGGCCGTTACGAGCGACAGATTGCGGGCGAAAATCAGTTTGGCCACGTGATTATCGAACTTTCGCCAAATCCGCGAGGCGAAGGCTTTAAATTTAATAGTCTTGTTCCTGAAACTCAGATTCCTAAACAATTCATTAAGCCAATTGAGCAGGGAATTCGTGAATCGATGGAAAACGGGGTTTTGGCTGGTTATCAGATGATGGACCTAAAGGCCTCAGTTGTTGGCGGCTCCTTCAATCCAGATGAATCGACTGAAATGGCGTTCAAGGTGGCAGCCGGGACAGCTTTCCGCGAAGCAGCCCGAA
>JAYSYM010000218.1:0-5594 GCA_043727635.1 Bdellovibrionales bacterium
CCTGAGGACGAAGCTGTGGCTGCTGCGATGGCATTAGGAACTGTTTCAAACGCAGTTGGCGGGAAAAAGCTGACCAAAGTTATTTACAAACCCGGAAAAATTTTGAACCTAATCGTCCCAAATTAATGTATATAAAAAACATGAAAGATTTTAATGAAAGCGGCGCCAGCGTGGGTAACCCCGAGCAGGCGAACAGTAATTGGGGCATTGAACAATCAAAAGAACTTTACGGAATCGGCAACTGGGGTTCTGGATATTTCGAGATTGGTAAAAACGGACAAGTCGAGGTTACTCCGCACGGACCAGTAGGTCCTAAGGTTGATCTTCTTGAACTGGCAACTGATCTTCAAGAGCGCGGAATCCGAGTTCCAATGCTCATTCGCTTTCCCGACATTACAAAATCTCGTATCGAACTTCTTAATCGCTGTTTTGCAAAAGCGATCGAAGAACAAAACTACAAAGGTAGCTATCGCGGCGTTTACCCGATTAAAGTAAATCAGCAGCGGCACTTGGTCGAAGAGTTAGTAAAGTTCGGTCACCCCCATAAGCTTGGTCTTGAGTGCGGCTCAAAGCCTGAGCTGTTGATCGTGCTTGCTATGATGAGTACGCCAGAAGCGCTTATTATTTGTAACGGCTTCAAAGACGTTGAGTACATTGAGACAGCAGTACTTTCATTGAAACTTGGTCGTAACACTCTCATCGTTGTTGATCGCGCAGCTGAGCTCCCGATGATCATTGCTGCAGCTAAGAAATTTAATACTGTTCCAAAAATTGGTCTTCGCTCAAAACTTCACTCAAAAGGTGCTGGGAAGTGGATTGATTCTTCAGGCGATCGCTCAAAGTTCGGTCTTACTCCATCAGAAATCGTTGAGTGCGTAGACATTCTTAAGCGCGAGAATATGCTCGAGAGCTTAGAGCTGATTCACTTCCACATCGGCTCGCAAATTCCTTCGATCTCTTCCGTGAAGAACTCTTTGAAAGAAGGTACCCGCTTCTACACTGAGCTTCACCAAATGGGTGCGAAACTTAAGTACATCGACGTGGGCGGCGGTCTCGGAGTTGATTACGATGGATCAGGACAAACTGATTCTTCGATTAATTACACTGAGCAAGAGTATGCGAACGACGTGGTCTCGATCATTCAGAGCACTTGTGATGAGCGTAACGTTCCACACCCGACGATCGTAACTGAAGCTGGCCGCGCGTTAGTTGCGCATCACTCAGTTCTCGTATTCAACGTTCTTGGTGTGAACGAAGTAATGAAGAAGCAAATCGCAGCACCTGCGACTAAAGAAGATCACCGAGTAGTTCAAGAGCTTGGTTACATCATCGAGCAACTGAGCGTTAAAAACTTACGCGAGTTTTATCACGACGTTCTCCACATTAAAGATACGGTCCTTCAGCTTTTCACGTTCGGAGTTTTGAACCTTTCTCAGCGAGCAAAAGCCGAGAATTTATTCTGGGTGATCGTAACGAAAATGGAAACTCTCTCGCGCACGACTCCGGATTTAGATGATCTCGTGTTACCGCTCGAAGATTTATTATCAGATACGTACTTCTGTAACTTCTCGGTTTTCCAATCAATGCCTGACTCATGGGCCGTTCAACAGCTCTTCCCGGTTATGCCGATTCATCGCTTGAACGAAGAGCCAGATCGCAAAGCTATTTTGGTCGATCTAACTTGCGACTCTGACGGAAAAATCAGCCAGTTCATCGACATGAACTCAAGCTCTACTAACAAAACTAAAAAAGGTTCTCTCGAGGTTCACACACTCCACGAGAATCAGCCTTACTTCATGGGCGTATTCTTAGTTGGCGCTTACCAAGAGATCTTAGGCGACTTGCACAACTTGTTTGGTGATACCGACGCCGTACACATCACTGTGACGAACGCAGGCTACTCAGTTGATCACGTTGTTGAGGGTGACACGGTTACTGAAGTGCTGTCGTACGTTCAGTACAACCGCCCAGAGCTTATCGAAAGCATTCGTAAAGCGAGCGAAGAGCACATTAACTCGGGCACGATCTCTAAGTACGAAGCCCGCGCTCTGATGCGCCACTATGAAGAAGGCCTCTCGGGCTACACCTACCTCGAAGACCCCGAAACCTAGGGTAGCTGCTACCAGGTGGTAGCAATAGTGCGTTAAAGGGGTGCCTCGAGCACCCTTTTTCTGTTGGGCGTCTGGTGCAATTTATTAAATGAATAACAGCGCCGTAGTTACTACGCTTTTTCTTAAGTTCAAAACTTGGGGGATTTTTTATGTTAAAAGCGGTCTTTGCTACTCTTGCGCTACTTTTAGTTTTTTCTGGGGCGCAAGCATTTGAAATAACGAAAACTGTTCGCGGCGGAGACTATGTAGAAGTGGTTGCTGTTCCAGCAGGAACTGCTTCTGGAAATCTTGATGTTCTTTTCTTGGTGGATAACTCGGGTTCGATGCATTATCACCAAGCGAATTTAGAGGCGAATGTTGATCAGCTTGTAAAGGCCGTAGCAGGCGTTGCCGGAGCTTCAATTCATGCCGGAGTCATCACTACAGATATGGAAAACAGAGGTGATCAGGGACGCCTTGTCGGGTCACCGCTGATTGCGAGCAGTTCAACTCCTACTTTCTCGAGCGATTTGCGAAAGAACATTCTAGTTGGCACAAAGGGTTCAGGATACGAAATGTATTTCGAACCTCTGATCGCAGCCCTCTCAGAACCCCTCGCCTCAACACACAATGCCGGCTTCCGACGAGCAGACGCGCATTTAGCGGTAGTCATGTTATCTGATGCCGAAGATCAAAGTGCTGTCTCTGTCGATGAGTTCGTGATGAAAATGTCTTTATTCTCAACGGCTGGAATATCGATGTACGGATTTGTTGTCCCATCATCGCTATCTATCCCACAAACTAGTCAATGCATTCAGGATCAAGGCAAGCCTCTTAAGGTTGAAGAAGCCGTCACCCGCTTAAAAGGTGAACTCTACAACATCTGCGAATCTGATTTTGGTAAGAATTTGAGTTCGATCGGAAGCAAGCTCGCTACCAAGATCGACCGTGTGATTAATCTTCCAAACTCTCCGCAGCTGAACACAATGGTTGTGACGTACGGTGCAACTAGTCTTCAATTTGGTGACGCTCGCCTCGGTTGGACTTACGACTCAATCGAAAACACCGTTGTTATTGGTGACAAGGTTGACTTCTCGACTCAACCTTCAGGAACTGAAATTCGAGTTCGCTATACTCCAGTCGGATGGCTTCTTTAGTACAGCAATAAGTTTTCGTTTCGAAATTTAAAATAAAAAAGGGCGCTTCTGAGGCGCCCTTTTTTATGGGTGAGATTCTGATTTTTTTGAGTCTTAGTTGCCGGCTACAGCTTCAGTCGCGCAAGCACCTAGGGTATCGGCTACTCCACCGTGACTCATGTGCGCCTTAAGAGCTGATCGTCCGATACATTTTGTGTGTCGAGCCTCTGCATTTCCTGGAGGGTAGTGACAGATTAATACTTTTTTCGCAGTGCCAGCTTCGTCGCTAGCACAAGCGATTAGTTCGAGCTCATCACCAGTTAAGTCATCGCTAACAACTTGGTCTTTATCATCATCGCGGTCTTCATCGCTAACAACTAAATCTGTATTATCGCCCGCTACTTGATCTCCGCCGTCGACAATAACGTCAGCGACGTTAGGGCCTGCCGCGAAGCCAGTTTTGGTCAAACCTGATTCCACAGAATCAAAAGAAACGCGACTACAGTTTTGAAAGGCGACCATTATTAAAGTGACAGATAACAACCCAAAAAGTTTTCTCATAGAATCCCCCGTTGGAGACTAGTTAGAGCAACACCCATGCCTGTCTAGGTTTTGTAGGTTTGATTAGAAGTGTGTTCAGCTGTCAGGTTTCTAAATTCGGTCATTAGTTCTGCGTATCAGTCTGAGACAACTACGGCTTAACTTTAATACCCTTCTTTTCGAGGAGGCCGCGAATCATGTCGCGCTTGTCACCTTGGATCTCAACTTGACCCTCTTTGCCGCTCATCGAGTAGGTCCCGCCGCTCCCGCACTTCTTCTTCAGCTCCGCTGCTAAGTCGCGAAGAAAAATCTCTTGCTTAGGAAGATCATCAATTAAAGTGACGACCTTCCCACCGCGGTTTTCGACTTTGAGTTTTGCTACGAAGTTATATTCTTTACTCATTGCCGCATTTAGCGTCGGATTCATCGCAGTGAACCGAGCTAGTCGCAGAACTACATTTCGAAATTAAATCAGCCATCGCTTTGGCTTTTGTTTTGGCTGTAGCTGTGTGGATCTTTCCCATTGAATCAATTCGGCAAGTCCAAAGTGCTTTTTCAGGAGTCGCTGTTGGCGTTGGAGTATTTTTACCGTACTCGAGTTCGAAGACTCGTTCTTGAAGTTGTCGAACTGCGCGCTCTAATTGGTTCACTCTTCGGCGCAATTCGCGATTCGAGTAGCTTTCAAAATCACGTTCACCGCGAGGTACTTCGATTCTGATTACGTCATCGCGCTGCGCTTGTGCCACCGGAAAAAAAAGAACCATCGCTGCAACTAGAAAAAGATATTTCATACTAACTCCCCAAATAAAATTTGAGCGGCTAGCTCATCACGATTATTTGCGAGGATCAAGCGCGTCGCGAACACCTTCACCAATTAGATTTGAGCAGACCAGCGTTAGAAACAGTGCGGCTGAAGGAAACACAGCGAGCCACCAAGCGATCGTAAAATTCTTGTAGGCTTGATCAAGCAACTCTCCCCAACTAGGAGTTGGCGCAGGCAAGCCAAAGCCCAAGAAATCAAGTGCTGCTAATCCTGTAATTCCACCCGAAATAATAAATGGACTCATTGTTAGCCAAGGAGTGAGGCTATTCGGGAGGATGTGTTTAAAAATCTGTCGATTTTTATTTCCGCCGAGCGCGCGCGCCGCCTCAACGAACTCGCGCTTGCGAAGTCGCAAAAACTCTCCGCGAATATAAAGTGAAACACCGATCCAACCAAACAGACTCGTTAGCACAACTAGCAACCAGAATCCCGAACCGAAGATCGAAATGATCGTGATGAGGAGCAAAAGCCACGGAAGCGACTCCATCACTTCAATCACTCGTTGGCCGACGAGATCTACCCATCCGCCGTAGAATCCCATCAAGGCGCCAAAGATCAATCCAAGAATCGAAGTTGTCACCCACACCATGACCGCGTAGCCCATTGAATAACGGAATCCATAAAGCAAACGTGCGGCTACATCGCGACCTCTGTCATCAGTTCCAAAAACATTGTCACCCGACGGCCCACTTGGAAATGTCTCTACTGAGTTGTTTGATTCGTAAGGATCCCACTTCATGATGGGCCAAGCTGAGAAGTCATCTTTGCCGAGTTTCATTTGTCGGTAGTCCATGACAATAAGATCATCGCGACCGAACTCGGCGCCAACGTAGGTCTTAACGATCGGAAAATAATTCTTGCCTTGGTAGTGAAGAAAGATCGGACGACTATTTGCCCACAACTCAGAGGTAATGCTGAAGAATGAAAGTGCTAAGAGAAACCACACAGAAATCATCGCGCGCTTCGAGCTTCGAAAACGTTTCCATCTTTTCAGAGTAAGTTCGT
>JAYSYM010000219.1:0-1753 GCA_043727635.1 Bdellovibrionales bacterium
TCAAATTCCAAATCAAATTACTTGGGAACCGTTCTTTTGTGTTGAGCTTGAGTGGATTTTGGCTGATGCAATTCGCCGTCACATGCTTTACGACAACGAAGGACGCTCAGGCGTTCTGATTCGCGGTGTAACTCGCGGTGCAGATCAAAAACTTCTACCACTTTGGTTAAAGCGCCAAGCGCGCTTCAAACAAAATTTGGAAGGTCAGCTTCTCCACGCAAAAGCGTTCCCAGTTGGTGGCGCAGTTGATGAGGCTACAGTTGAATCTGTGAGCGAAGAACAAATGATGGAACAGCTCCACGCAGACGTTCTTGCTGGTGCTTACTACCTAATCGACTATCGCGGATACGCAGGCTACGAGCCTGGTGATAACGTTGTGAATATTTTCGCAATGGGCTCACTTGCAACAGAAGCCATTCGCGCATCAGAACTTCTTTTGGAGCGCGGAATTTACGGAAACGTTATCGTTGTGACTTCGCCAGACCTTTTCTGCGGAAACTTCGCACATGAAAACAATTACGATATTCTCAAAAACAGACTCGGTGTCGACGGAAACCTTTACTTGCAGCCAGCTAATGGTGGCTTAGCTGACGGACAACAACCAGCAGAGCTGATGACTGTCGCAGGACGAAGAATTCCGGTGGTCAGCGTTCATGACGGTGAACCAGGTTTGCTCGATAACATCGGTTCAGCACTTGGCGTTCGTCACGAGTCTCTCGCAGTTCGCAAGCACTCTAAATCAGGTCGCCCGACTGACATTTACGCTTACCACCACATCGACGCAGCATCTGTTGTCGAAGCGGCAGGAAAAGTATTGTCAGAGACAGCACTTGAAAGCGTGCAGTTGAGCCCTCGCCTGCTTCAGGCTTTGGGAATGCAACAGCAGCAGCCTACAACTCAGCAAAATTGGCGCGACTTGTGGCCCGAAGTAGCCCAAGGCACAAGCGGCCACCGCCGAGACGACCACTAGGAGCCGTTGGCTTATTCCTCGCAATCCTTGTAGGGCAGATCACTGAATCTGCTTGAGAGGGAATTAGCGATGGCTAGATCGTCAAAGTACTTTACAGTTGCGCTCCTATTTACGCTGATCGGCTGTGGTTCGAAGCCTAAAGAGGTCATTCCTCACTCAATAGAGCTTCAGGCGCTCGTTAATCAAAATCTTCAGAACGAACGAATCCCGACCGTTGGCGAAATCGAAGCACAGACTGTTCCCGTGGCAGACAACGCTTGTGAAAAGTTTCAAGCCAGCCTCCCAAAAAGTATCGCTCGAGAAACTATCGAAGTTCCTGAGGACGCATCGAATCCTGACGGTCAGAAAATTAAACTTTTTTATTACGGCAAATTGAAAAAGAACACGACACCGGTTTTCTTTTACAACGGTGGTCCTGGAGCAGACAGTCGCGGTGGCTATAGAAATATTACGCGAGCTCAAGAGTTTTTTGACCCGACCAAAAAACTTTCGTTCATTTTTATGGACCAACGCGGAAACGGTTGCTCAGAATTTTATCCGCAAGGAAATTCCCCAGAAGTTTTACAGCGACTTACAAACTACGGCTCGGTTGGGATTGTGAATGATTCAGAGTTCATTCGCAAAAAAATAGTTGGTGATCAGAAAATCATAGCGTTCGGACAAAGTTTCGGCGCCTACGTCGCTCATCGCTACGCAACTTTGTATCCTCAATCACTAAAAGCTGGGTTCGCACATGCCAATGCGATAAATGCTGATGGCTACGCGCGCAGTAAAGCCCGCATT
>JAYSYM010000220.1:0-5556 GCA_043727635.1 Bdellovibrionales bacterium
GGCAAATCGCCAAAGTTATTTACGTTGAGCGTTTTGAATTCTGCTCCCACTTCATAAAACATGTACAAGAAGTGTCGATAGCTTAGGTACATAATGAACACTACTAGCGCACGCTCGAGCCAGAGAGTTTCAAACGATCGATTTTTTGGATCGATGAACAGAGTTTTCGAAACAGGGTCGACTCCTGAAATAAAATAACTCGCAATAGCTCCAAGCAAAAGTGCCAGCGCAGAAGTAATTGGCCCCAGTGAACCGCCAACAGCTGCAAAAAGTAGAGCTATGAGAGACGAACAAGCAATTTGCCAGAGGAGAAAAAGCGTCATTGTTTTCCCTTCTCCTCGGTACCTTGTGGCACGAGCCCTTCAAACTTCGACGCTCTCAACAAAGCGAAGCCGGGACCATATGCTGAACGGAGTTGCAACGGAAGTCGATAGAACTTTGATTGAAGTTTTTCTTCGATCGCAACACTGTTCTTTGAATCGTATAGAATCACATCCGCAGTTTGTAGGCGCTCCGGTTCGAAACTCGCAATCGGCATGAAATGTAAATTGGGAAAGCGTCCAAAAATCCACGGGAACGGCCAACCTTCATCGGTCATAATTTCTAGTCGCATGTTGAAGTCAGCTGGCGAGCGTTCGATCTGCTGATTGACCAAGTCCATTAACACCTTAATGTCTTTTGTGCTCTGAACGTAAACGTATGGTTCTTTGTCATTCGTGTACTCTACAAAATTCAGTCGCAAAGTTTGAACGATCGGAGAAATTAGCAAGAGTGCCAAAACTGCTAATAGAGTTTTTGATGGAAACCGAGCACGAACTTGTTCGATCGCCCAGCCAAGCACAAAAGCAAGCGGCCACAACACTCCCATCACTAACCAAGGCGTCTTGTATGGAATTATTGAATATGCGAGCCAAGTTCCAAAGCCAATTAGCGCAAAGACTCGAAGATGAGAGTTTTCTTTTTTTAAAGTCAGAATTGGGGTGAGGACTAACCCGAGAAGTATCGGCCATTCGTAACGACCCAGCACATAAATCCAGTAGACGAACGGTTTTTCGTGCCCGCTTTTTCCCGAACCAGTCTTGCTCCAAATTGCAAAGGCATCAAAGAATTCTTTGAACGCTTTAGGATCAGCAAATAAATTTGAGAATAAAGCGTATAGAATTAAAGTCGCCAATAGGCAAACTTGCACCATCCGATATATCTCGGTTTTACTTAAAGTAAGCTTTGAGGGACGATCAATCGGCTGCTTCATTACCTTCTGCACCGTCTTCAAAACTGAGATTGCGATCGCCCAAGTTCCGAGGAAGATGAAGAATGTCTCCTTAGTTGTAGCAAGAATCAAAATGCTCATGACCATCTGAGCAAATGCGATCCAGTTTCGATTTTCTCGCCAAGACCAATACCCATAGCTAAAAAGTAGCTGCGCGAAAATGAACAGGGATTCGTGAATCGCGTACCGTGAGTAGAAGACAAATGCTGGGCTTATCGCGATAAAGATCGCAGCCCAGTAAGCAACGTTTCCGACAAAGCGACGGTGTGCAAGCGTGAGGTATATACATCCGATTGAAAGCAGCCCGGTTGCGGCTCGCATAACTTCAACACTTCGACCAAACAATAGCTCAAAGAGCTGCAGGTAATAAAAGTAAAGTGGCCCGTGAAAGTTGTTCGGATCGTAGTTGTAATAACCTTTATCCCACACCTGCATCACAAACCAACCATTGATGCTTTCATCAAAATGCGGTGGCTTCCACCCAAGGAATACAAAGCGCAGCGCAACCGCGATGACAAAAGTTAGAATAAAAAGAAATCGATTTCGGCTCATGCTCTCGATTCAACGCTGTTTTCTAAGTTAGAAGCTGAAGCAAGACGAATTGCATTTCGCATTTGTTTCTCAAAATCATCTACCAAAGGAGCTAAGTTTTGCTTGTCCTTAAGACTCCCAACAACTTCTGCCGGTGCAAACGTCAATGCTTGGAATTTATCCATTAGCTTTGAAACTGGCAACGCAAGTTCTTGTCGAAGGCTCGGAGGCATTTTGTTAAAGAGCTTTTGCAATTCAACGTCTGCCCCGCGCTCCCCAGTTATTTCGCCAAGAATCACGCTGCAGGTATTGGTCACTTCAGCGCCGACTGCGCGCCATTGATTCTGCGCCAAGAGTGCGCGAACTTTGCGCATGCGTGCAGTTAATTTTCTGTTTAAATCCTTTTTGCGATTACCCCAGCCAAACTCTCGTCTCGCATGCAAAACTAAACCGATACTCACGAGACATAGCATGACGCTGTAAATACTAAGTTGCTGTGTGAGCGAAGACCCACGACTCGCTCTCCACTCGGTTACGATAACGGGCACTTGTGCTTGGCGCGATGGCTCACCCGAACCTCGGCCAACAAGTGGACTTGCCGCAACCGACCCACCCTGTCCTTTTTGCACATTGATTGTGATCGGCTCAGTACTTTTTGTGACGTACTTCTTCGAGACTGGATCGAAAATTGAAGCGGTGATCGCAGGAATTGTAAATTGCCCTTCGCGACGAGGAATAAGCGATAAACTAAATTCTTTATAACTTGTTCCCGCTTTAAAAAACTTTGCGTCTTTTTGCGTATCGTAAAGTTCAAGCCCCTCAGGCGGCTGAAACGGCGGAATATCGATTAGCTTCGCATTCCCTGCACCGTCGAAACGAATCTTAAGAATGAACGGCTGATTAGAAGAAATATTTTGCGAGTCAATTCCCGCTGTTACGCGAAACTGTCCGACAGCTCCTGAGAAATCTAATGGCCGGCCTTGAGTAGGTATGTCTTTAACCGTCACTTTCACTGGAAGCGAAGACTTCGTGAACTGGTAGACCTTGGCATTAAAGCCAAACGCATCACCGACAAGGACTGAACACTTGGCAGTGTAAGAATCAATGACAGCAACTCCAGCCTTGATCGGAAAAAGAGCGAAAGATGCTAACAAGGCCTTACGATATGGAACGCCGTTAACTATTTCCTCGGTGAAATTTAATTGGGTGGCCATCTCAATATCTTCTTTCCAGAAGCCCTTGAGCGATGGGTATTTAAGCGTGTCGATGTCGCGAATATTTCCTTTGGTATAGAGATACCAACTTGCCGTGACTTGCTCAGAAACGAAAACTTCAGATTTGTCGACCTCGACCTGAATATGAAACGCTTCGTTCGGATTAATTCGCTGCGAACCGAAAGTGCTGCCCCCGGGAGTAGGAAGCATTCGTTGGCGTAGGAGCTGGGCAAAAGGATCAAGCTCTTCCTCATCTTGGAAAATTTCGGGAGGCAGCCCAGAATTAGACGGAACATTTGGCCTTTGAACGCTAGACCCCTGATTGCTGCCCTTAATTACTTTTACCGTGATTGGTTTGGTTGAGTAAGTTTTCCCATCGACATCGACTTGGGCAGAAGGAATTCGAAGAATGCCTTCTCCACGAGGCTGCAGCTGAAAATTGAAATGCTGGGTGCGGACTGTACTAAATTCACGTCGCCCCTGTGCACTGATCACCATTTGCGAACGAACGTCTTCAGAGCTCCACTCATTGAGTACGCTGAAACTTTCTAATCGAGGAAGCTGTGGATGACTTAAGTTCACTCGCTCAGTCATGCCGATACTTATCGTGTAGACAAATGCATCGCCTGGTTCCATTTCGTTACGATCGACAGTCGCCTGAACGGTAACGTCAGAAAGCGCGGCGGAAGAAAATAAATTAAGTAAAAGAAATATAAGAGGCGCAATGAATTTACAAATCATTACCAATCCTTTTCATTGGGTGCTGATTTCATTTTTTCATTTTGGAACTTAGCTCGAATTTGCTCTTCTTGCCGTTTAAGTTCTTCAACGATCCGATTCACATCTTGCTGAGACATTTCTTTGCTATCGAAAGGTTTCGGCTGGGGCTTCTGTTGCTGCGCCTGATCTGGTTTTGGCTTTTGCTCTTGATTACCCTTGCCGTCTTTGTCTTGTTTCGGATCTTTGTTGTCTTCGCCGCCGCCACCACTTTGTGAGCGAACCAGAAGCTCAACGTTAGTTTTTACCTCGACCGAGTCGGGCTTCACAGCGAGCGCTCGCTGATAAGAATCGAGAGCGGCGTCAATCTGTTTTGCCTCACTTGCGCTCACGGCTGCATTGAATTGCGAAGCAAATTCTGCTTCATCATTTTTAGCTGCCTTCGCTAAGCTTGCAGCTTGTTCGAATTCCTTTTGTGCCTTCTCGAATTCTTTGTTTGCAAAATAGGTTGTACCCAAATTGAAATGCGCTTCTGGTGAAAAAGGAAGCTCTGCTAAAGACTGCGCAAAATAGTTGTGCGCATCAGTACCGCGCTCTTCTGTGAAAGCACGAACACCTTCACGATTCAGCCAAATACCTTTTAGTTCTCCCGCCTGGGCGACAGACGAAATGCTGATCAGAATAAATAGAGCAAGGCGATTAATCATTTTGCTGCCACCTCGAATCGACCACGCCAAATTCGTCCGGCAGCTTGTCGATCACCTAACAACAATTCAAGTAACGCAAAAAGAAGTCCAGCCACTATGAAGTACTGATACTTCTCGTCGTAGCTGGCGGACATTTCTGAAGCGAACTGTGCTTTCTCGAGCTTATCAAGTTCAGCCTTGATTGTTCGCGAATCATTCGCCCCGAAAGAAATATGGTGGAAACTACCTTTCCCTGCTGCAGCCAGTTCCCGCAAAGCATTGCCACTTACTTTAGTGACGACCTCTTTATACTTAGTGTCTTTTTTGTACCCGCGTAAATAACCGCGCTCATCGCGAATTGGAATCGGTGCGCCTTGTGCGGTTCCAAAAGCAATGCCGAAAATTCTCATTCCATCTTTGGCCGCTCTTTTAGCTTCTTCGATAGCTCCTTTTTCGTGATCTTCGCCGTCTGAGGCAATCAAAATCACCCGTGCGACGTTCACCCCTTCATCTGGATCAACTCCGCCTCGCTCGAATGATTCTCTCGCTTCCAAGATAGCCTTCTTAAAGTCTGTTCCCTGATTCTCAACTGAAAGGGGACTCAACGTTTCGACAAACATCTTTAACGCTGCTTTGTCAGTCGTGAGTGGCGAAACCAAAGTAGCCGAACCGGCGAACGCAATAAGGCCCACCTTGTCACCACCGAGAAGATCAAGCAGACGAACAATTTCTGTTTTAGCGAAACTGAGTCGACTCGGCTTCACATCCTCTGCAAGCATACTGTTCGATACGTCCACCGCGATCATCAACTCAACACCTTCGCTTTTAATGGCCTGTTGCCCGCGACCTGTCTGCGGCCGAGCCAAAGCAATCACAAAACAAATCATTGCAAGCGAAAACAATACTAGGCGAAGCCTTCTTCGGCCCGGCGATCTCGAGGAAGTTAAAAATGGCGACAGTCTCTTTCCGAAGGCTTTCATGAGCTGTTTTGAAAAACGCTTTTGGGCGACAGTAGCGACTAAAATTATAACCGGAAGAAACCACAGCCATTGAAGTGCCGAAGGATTGGCAAAACGAAACACTAAGGCCCCCTTCTAAATACAGTTAGCTCTAGCAACTTTGAAAATATGAACAGCAA